>QKDK01000053.1 GCA_003252135.1 Clostridia bacterium | reverse complement strand
TATCTTTTCTCTTGATAATGCAACGCCTTTGTTTACAATAAAATAGGTCAGCAGTTCAAACTCCTTAACACTGAGTTCTATAGATTTATTATCAATACGGACTTCATGTGCTGCCTGATCGAGTACAATGCCGCCAATCTCAACATTGCCGTCATCCAGTGCATTGGAACGTCTTAGGATTGCTTCGACTCTTGCGACAAGAATTTTGGGGCTGAACGGCTTCGAGATATATTCATCAACACCTAGTTCAAAGCCCAGAAGTTCATCCTTTTCATCACTCTTTGCAGTCAGCATAATAATTGGAACCTTCGAGTATCGTCTGATTTCCCGGCATGTCTGCCAGCCGTCCATCTTTGGCATCATGACATCTAGTATAATCAGGGAAATATCCTTCTTTTCAAAAAAAATATCGACAGCTGCTTCACCATTTTCAGCTTCTAAGACCTGATATTCATTTCTTGTAAGAAAATCCTTTACTAGTTTTCTCATTCTGCTTTCATCATCAACAACAAGCACCTTCAATCGCTCCACAACTGCACCTCCAATATTATTTACCCCATAATAACAGGTAATTATGATGAAACTGTGTTTTATTCTGAATTTTGTTCCATTTCCAAAATAATTCGCTCTCTTTCGTTAAGTTCTGCTTCTTTATCCTTTAAGTTCTGTTCCCATTCCGAGTACTGATTGATAACTTTTGTTTCCACATTGACAAACTTTGAATCATCACTAAAATAGACCACCAGGAGAAGTGCTATAAACCCTGCTGCAAGCATAAAAATCACAATTTTCAGATTTCTGATCTGGTTCTTGTTGACCTCCAGCTTTCTTTTCTGCCTTTCAAATTCCGCATCATGTGCCCATACCATTCTTTTCTCCTGAAGTTCTGCATCATCGCGCAGTGTTTCATCAGGGACTTTAGGTTCCATGGCTTTTTCAACTTCTTCTTTTATTTTGTTTTCTTCTGTACCAGCCGGTAAAGAAGCAGAGGCCAGAACCTGCTGTTCATCGGTTCTTCTTTCATTCGAGGAACCTGTATTTCTTTTGACATTGATCTTTGGGATAGAGTTTTCCGTAACTTTGTCAAAGGCCAGGAGAATATCATAAAGTTCATGCAAAAAGCTCAGTCCTACAGGAGTTTCGAACACCTGATTATCGACCAGCTTTGTGTAAACATTCCACACTGCTTCCGGTGATTTTAAATTTGTCCGGGCTTTGATATAACGTATGGCTTCAGCCTCTTTTTCAGCTGTTCTTCCATCCCTTTCATCCTCAAAACAAAATCCATTGACAACACTTAGTTTCTGCATGACACCCTCATTTCTGCGCTGCTAACATCCTTATGCTTATAAACAAAGTACATCAATTATCCCTTGCCAATTAATAAGTAAATACATTGACGGATTGAATAATAATGTCCTCCTGTGGTCTGTAGGTCGCATCGACAGCTGCTCCTGCTATGGCGTCGAGCACATCAAAGCCTTCAAAAATCTGACCGAACACCGTATGATGACCATCTAACCATGGTGCACCGCCATATATGTCATACATAGACAGCATATCCTGTGTGAGTTCTGTATCATAACCAGACTTGAGATAATCAGAAAAGCTGTAACCCTTGTAATCTACAAGTGCTTTTAAGTCAGACAGTGATGCTGCACTTTTTTGCACGATAAAAAACTGGCTCGTATTGCTGTCTTTTCCTGTATTAGCCATACACAAAGCTCCTCTGAACGGGTGCAGCTGAGCACTGATTTCATCCGCAAAGGGTCCGTCAAAAATACTTTCTCCGCCGTATCCTGTACCAAGAGGATCTCCGCTCTGTATCATAAAATCGCTAATGACCCTGTGAAAGAGCATCCCATCATAGTATCCTTCTTCTGCATGCGTTAGGAAATTCTCGACAGCAAGCGGAGCCTGGTCAGGAAACAGCGCTATCAGCAAGGAACCATAATCCTGTACAATAATCTCTGCCACGGTATCTCCAACGGCAGGAAGTGTGAACTGTACCTCCTTCTGAGCTGATGATGACAGCGTCGGTTCTCCAGTCCAGGTTTCGTCTGTCGTTTGTGTAACATTATTACCTGTACCCTGTTCGCTGCCTGCAGTATTCCCGCATCCGGTTAGAGCTGTTATAACGCAAATGGTCAGAATCAACCATACATGATGTCTGATTTTTTTTATAAGGCTGCCACTGATGTCCATAAATAGTAAGTCCCTTTCCTGATCTGACCGATGTTTATAATTAACAAAATTTGATTTTATATCTGTTCACTATATATTTTACTTGAAACCAATATCATTGTAAATCATAAATTGCGTTCGCCATTTCTACCCTCTGTTCATAACAGAGAATATAGCGAGAATACACAGAGGCCTGCCACTCCTGTTCCAAGCATGACCAGCGTAGGATTCATCTTCCACTTTCTCAGAATAAAAAATGCTGCAATAAATAATCCCAAGGAGGCGAGATCAATACCTTTTGGATCTGCAATAGCGCCGCTCTCCCCCCATAAAGCCAGTTCTGCAAGAGTAAAACCTGCAGATGCTATCAGTGCTACCACAGCCGGCCTCAGTCCTTTCAGAATTCCCTGCATCAGTGTAAGATTCCTGTATTTATAATAGAAGGCACCAAGCAGCAGCACGATACAACAGGAAGGAAATACACAGCCTGCAGTTGCTATCAGTGCCCCGCCAAGTCCGGCAATTCGAATTCCTACAAAAGTCGCGGAATTTATTGCGACTGGTCCCGGCGTCATCTGTGATATGGTTATTACGTCTGCAAATTCACTCAGCGACAGCCAGCCGTTCGTATCAACGACCTGATTCTGAATAATGGGCATGGCCGCATAACCGCCGCCAATGCTGAATAAACCGACCTGAAAAAAACTCCAGAATAATTTCAGATAAATCATTTTGTATCTCCATTCTTTTTGTTTTCCTTATAACTGTCATCATGATCAGTTTTACTATTTTCCTTATTCATTGCATCCTGTCTCGAAACATTCTGCTTTTTCTTCTGAATCATGATGGTAACTCCGCCAAAGAGTCCGCAGAATAAAATGATAAGAATCACATTTACCTTACAAAAAAATGCCAGGATAAATGCTGCTGTAAGAACAACAACCGGCAGCTTTTTTTTCTCTTTACATAAATCAGAAGCCATACGGATCGCTACATCGATAACGACCGCAGCAACGCCAGCCTGCATACCGCGAAGCAGAAAACGTATATATATATTGCTGATGAAAGCAGTGTATGCCAGCGAAATCACCGATAAAATTATCAGCGGCGGAAGCACTGTCCCAAGAATTGTAATCGCAACTCCCGCGGCACCGGCAAGTCTGTAGCCAATCAGAACTGCTGCATTCACTGCTACTGCCCCTGGTGTTGACTGTGCAATTGCCGTCAGATCCAGCATTTCCTCATCTTCTATAAGATTCAGATCCTCTACGAACTTTTTTCTTAAAAGCGGAATGATGACATACCCGCCTCCAAAGGTAAACGCACTGATATAAAAGGTCGATATAAAAAGCTTCCAGTAAAATGCTGCACTTCGTTTCATTTCCACTCCGATCCTGCGCTTGCGCGCTAAGTCTTTTTCAGCCATCTTGCTGGTATTGACTTATTTGTTTTTACTTTAAATCCAATATATAAAAAGTCTTCCTCTTTGTATCTTTTACTTCTCAAGACATTTTTTATAACTTGCATCTATGAGAAGTGCGCCAAGAGGTGCTGTTATGATGATCGCTATCACGGCTACTGTCTGTACGAGATTACCGCAGGCCAGTCCCATGGCAAGCGGAATCCCGCCAATCGCAGCCTGAACTGTCGCTTTAGGAACCTGCGTCAGAACGCAAAACCCTTTTTCTTTTTTGTTCAGCTTTGTTCCAAACAGGCTGAGCCAGGAACCCGCCATCCGAAACAGCAGTCCAATGAACAGTAATACGATGACTTGTCCTCCGGCTGATGCTGCATAAGGCAGATTCACCGTTGCTCCTACCAGCACAAACAGAAAAATTTCGGCAATAACCCATATTTTACCAAATTTTTGCGTTACTCTTTTTGCCAATACATCATAAAGGTTATAGATGACTATTCCCATGCTCATGACGGCTAAAAGCCCCGAAATGGCAATCCTTCCTGTCAGCTTTTCCTCCAACACAACAAAAAGCAGAGAAATACTTATCATAATGATGACCTTCACGGTATCTCTGATATGCACTTTTTTAAAAAACCAGACAAGAGCAGCTCCGGTCAGTCCCCCTGTCAGAACACCAAGTAAAATCGACTCCGGTATTTGCAGAAAACCGACTGCAGACACATGTGCACCTGATTCCATTGTTAACAGTGCAGAAAAAATAACAATAACAATTACATCACTGGCCGAGCAGCCTGCAATGATCATCTGTGGTATGCTCTTTTTTGTACCATATCCTTCTTCCATCATTTTAGCCATGCGGGTGATTACAACTGCCGGAGAGACGGCTCCGAGAACGACTCC
>QKDK01000238.1 GCA_003252135.1 Clostridia bacterium | reverse complement strand
TTGATTTTTATTTTTAGCGTTTTTATTTTTAAGCAAATATTAATTTTACTAATTGCATAAATCTGTTAATAATAGAAGACAGCATGATTTGTGCAGGCAGATGAGAGATCTGCGACAAGGAGGAACAGAGATGATAAAGATTTTAAGACGTCTGAAAGCCGTAGAATGGCTTCAGGTAATGGTAAGTGTTGTTTTTATTGTATCACAGGTATGGCTGGATCTGAGACTTCCGGATTATATGTCCGAGATTACCAAGTTAACACAGACCGACGGAAGTAAGATGAGTGATATATGGCTTGCCGGCGGAAAGATGCTGCTTTGTGCACTGGGCAGTTTCCTTGCGGCAGTTATCGTCGGTTATTTTGCATCAAGGATCGCGGCGGCACTTTCGCGCAGACTTCGCAGCGATCTATTTGCAAAGGTCGATTCCTTTTCCATGGAGGAGATGAATCATTTTTCAACTGCCAGTCTGATCACACGTTCGACAAACGATATAACACAGGTTCAGATGCTGATAACTATGGGACTGCAGATGATGATCAAAGCGCCGATCATGGCTGTCTGGGCATTGATCAAGATCACCGGCAAAGGGGTGGAGTGGTCTATAGCAACCGGTGTAGCCGTAGTTGTCATGCTGACAATGATCGGGCTCATCATGTTCTTTGTTATACCGAAATTCAAAAAAATGCAGGTTCTGACAGACAATATCAACAGGGTGACAAGAGAGAACCTGGCTGGACTTCGCGTAGTACGTGCTTATAATGCAGAGGATTATCAGGAGGAAAAATTTGAAAAGGCAAATGACGAGCTTACGTCAACACAGCTTTTCACGAACCGTGGCATGGCTGTTATGATGCCGATGATGTCTACGCTGATGAGCGGAATGTCACTTGCCATATACTGGATCGGTGCATATCTGATCGATGAGGCATCGTTAATGGATCGAATCGATATCTTTTCCAATATGGTCGTATTTTCTTCCTATTCTGTACAGGTCATTATGTCCTTCATGATGCTTGTCATGATCTTTTTCCTGCTTCCGCGTGCTTCCGTATCTGCAAAACGTATCAATGAAGTTCTTGGAACAAAGCCGACCATCAATAACGGATCCTTACAGGAAGGGATCAAAGGCATCAGGGGCGAGATCGAGTTTAAAAATGTCAGCTTTCGTTATCCGGGGGCGGCAGAATATGTATTAGAAGACGTCAGCTTTAAAGCGAAAGAGGGAGAAACAGTTGCATTTATCGGTTCGACAGGAAGCGGAAAAAGTACGCTCATCAATCTGATTCCAAGATTTTACGATGTTACGGACGGTGAAGTGCTGATCGATGGCGTTAATGTCAAAGATTACAATCAGGAGTACCTTCACAACAAGATCGGTTATGTTCCGCAAAAAGCTGTTCTGTTCAGAGGAACTGTAGAGAGCAATGTAGGCTATGGTGATAACGGCTCAGAAAAAGCGGATATTGAGTCTGTAAAAACTGCGGTCAGAATCGCACAGGGAACTGATTTTGTTGAAAAGATGGAAAAGGGTTATGAATCTGATATCGCACAGGGCGGAACCAATGTTTCTGGTGGCCAGAAACAGCGTCTTGCCATAGCAAGAGCAGTATGCCGTAAACCGGAGATCTATATATTCGATGACAGTTTTTCGGCACTGGATTACAAGACAGACCGCGTTCTGCGTTCGGCATTGAAAAAAGAAACTGCAGGCGTCACAAGCCTGATCGTAGCACAGAGAATAGGTACAATTATTGATGCTGACCGTATCATTGTTCTGGATAACGGCAGACTGGTCGGCACGGGAACCCACAGAGAGCTCCTGAAGAGCTGTGATGTTTACAAAGAAATTGCATTGTCCCAGCTTAGCGAGGAAGAACTGGCAGTCTGAAGATGATGCAGATGAACACAGCAGAAAGGAATAAAATAGATGAGTGAAAATCAAGAAAGACCAAGAAGAATGGGTCCGGGACCTGGTGGTCCTATGGGCGGCGGCGTTGTGGAAAAGCCGAAGAATTTTAAAAGAACTATGGGTAAATTAATTCAATATTGCAGCCGGTATCTTGTGCCGATTTCCATAGCGCTTATCGCAGCGGCTGCAGCGACAGTTATGCAGATCATCGGTCCTGATAAACTGAAGGAACTGACACAGGAAGTCATGAAAGGCTTTCCTGCCATGATTCAGGGTGTTGTAGTAGCAGGAAGCATAGATATGAATGCAGTAGAAAAGATAGCATGGACACTGGTAACACTCTATGCATCAGCATTTGTACTGAATTATCTGCAGAGCTTTCTTATGGCTACGATCACGCAGGTCATTTCAAAAAAGATGAGAACAGACATATCACAAAAGATCAATCGTCTTCCTTTACGGTATTTTGATTCGACCAGTTATGGTGATGTTCTCAGCCGTGTAACCAACGACGTCGATGCAATAGGCATGACACTGAACCAGAGCCTTGGAACACTGATCACATCAATAACCATGCTTGTCGGTTCCCTGATCATGATGTTTTATAATAGCTGGATACTTGCACTTACCGCGGTTGGTTCCAGTATGATCGGATTTGTACTCATGATGACAATCATGAAGAACTCTCAGAAGTTCTTCAAGCAGCAGCAGAAAGGTCTGGGAGATATCAACGGACACATTGAAGAAATCTATACCGGACACAATGTAGTCAAGGTATATAACGGCAGCAAGGAAGCGAAAAAGACATTTGAAGAGATCAATGACAACCTTTACAAGAGCGCCTGGAAGTCACAGTTTCTGTCAGGACTTATGATGCCTGTCATGGGCTTTATCGGTAACTTTGGCTATGTTGCTGTCTGTGTTGTCGGTGCTGTGCTTGCCATGAACGGCAATATCTCCTTTGCTGTCATCATTGCTTTCATGATCTATATCCGCCTTTTCACCCAGCCATTATCTCAGATCGCACAGGCAATGAATAACCTGCAGAGAACTGCAGCTGCCGGAGAACGGGTATTTGAATTTCTGGAAGAAGAAGAGCTCGAAGACGAAAGCAGTAAGGAAAAGAAGCTTGACAAAGTCAATGGAGATATCGAGTTCAAGCATGTCAAATTCGGTTATTCTAAAGAAAAACCAGTTATTCATAACTTTTCAGCATCCGTAAAATCAGGACAAAAGGTTGCTATAGTTGGACCGACCGGTGCCGGAAAAACTACGATGGTAAATCTTCTTATGAGGTTCTATGATCTGGACGGCGGAGAAATCACCATTGATGGTGTACCGATTCATACCATACCGCGTGAAAATGTACATGAGCACTTTGGCATGGTTCTTCAGGACACATGGCTGTTTGAAGGTACAATCAGAGAGAATATCGTATACAGCAAGGAAGGTGTTACAGAGGAAGAAGTGAAGAATGCCTGCAAGACAGTGGGAGTGCATCATTTTATCAAGACGCTTCCTGATGGATACAATACTGTTCTGAATGATAAAGCAAGTCTTTCTGAAGGACAGAAACAGCTGATCACCATAGCACGTGCCATGATACAGAATGCACCGCTGCTGATCCTTGATGAAGCGACCAGCTCTGTAGACACAAGAACCGAGAGGATCGTTCAGGCAGCGATGGATCAGCTGATGCAGGGCAGGACCTCTTTTGTTATTGCGCATCGACTCTCAACCATTAAAAATGCAGATCTGATCCTTGTTATGAAGGATGGTGATATTATAGAGAGCGGCAGTCACACGGAATTACTTGCCAGTGGCGGTTTCTACAAGGAGCTTTACAACAGTCAGTTCGAAGCAGCATAATATTTCACGGATCAACAGGCTTTTGCTTGCATCATAACCATTGAAAGAGTATACTTTATAAAAATTGGTAAAGAGGTGAATATAATGGCTCTTGAGCGGGTAAAAGCCTATTTTGAGGAAGCAGGACTTTCAGGGCGTGTCATTGAGATGGATCAGTCAACAGCCACCGTCGAACAGGCAGCGGCAGCGATAGGATGTGAACCTGAAAGAATTGCAAAGACAATGTCATTTCTCCTTGGTGAGGAAGCAATTCTGGTTGTGACAGCAGGTGACGCCAGGGTTGATAATAAGAAATTCAAGGATGAATTCAGTCAGAAGGCAAAAATGATACCCTATGAGATGGTCGAGGAGTATATCGGACATGCACCAGGTGGTGTCTGCCCGTTTGCAGTAAATCCTAATATTGAAGCATTTATGGATGTATCTCTGCAGCGATTTGAAACGGTTTATCCGGCTGCAGGAAGCAGTAACAGTGCAATTGAGCTTTCCCTTTCTGAACTGGAACAACACGCTGACAGCAAGAGATGGGTGGATGTCTGTAAGGGATGGTAGTCAAAACAAATGAAAAGAGGCTTTGGCCCAATGTCATAAAGTTAAGCTATTGATTTAGTGACTGGCAAAAAAAGAGATTTTGTTTAAGATGATATATTGTCATTATTATGCAAAATTTCTTTTTTTATTGCATGACAAAAAGACAGATTGTTCATCTGTCCAAAAACATAT
>QKDK01000394.1 GCA_003252135.1 Clostridia bacterium | reverse complement strand
AGACGAGCTGGTCACGGTGCTTTATGCAGATCTTAATAAATCCAAGGCGATCAAGCATCTGTATGGTATAAAATTCTCGGAAAAACTCATCAAGATCATGGCTGATGAATTCAAAGAATATGTGAAACAGCTTCATGGGATCGTAGCATCCTTTTCGGATGATGTGTTTATTTTTCTGTTTTCGGGAATGGATGCAGATGAAAAAGCAGATATCCTGTCAAAGCGGGTCGTTGAGCGCTGTGAAGATGTATTTATTGTCGGTGAGCATTCCATTCGTGTCACGCTGAATATTGGTATCGCCTGTTATCCGCGCGACACCATAGACAGCAGCAATCTGATCAAGAACGCTGATATTGCAATGATGCAGGCGCGTACAAGAGGCTTCAACCGGATTCAGTTCTATAGCGAGCATATCGGCGAGCTTTCTTACAACCGGCATATGATCGAAATGAAACTGAAAAAAGTCTCTTTTGATAAAGAATTTCTACTGTATTATCAGCCGCAGGTCAACTGCAGCAATGGTAATCTATGCGGGTTCGAATCATTGATTCGCTGGTTCGAGGGCGGAAAGAATTTTCTGTCACCTCTTGAATTCATTCCGTTAGCAGAGGAGACAGGAATAATCATTCCGCTGGGCTACTGGATACTGGAACATGCAGCATGCCAGTATGCAGTATGGAAAGAGAAAACAGGGAATGAATACAAGGTGGCAGTCAACATATCTGTTAAACAGCTGATTGACATGGATTTTGTAAAGAACCTTGAAAGTATCCTGCAAAAGTATCATGTCGATCCGGCATATTTTGAGGTTGAGATTACAGAGAGTCTGCAGATCGAGAATGATATCAACATACAAAGAGTGCTGAAGGATATCAAAAGAACAGGAGTTGCCATCGCAATTGATGACTTTGGAACAGGCTATTCCTCTTTATATTACCTGAAGAATCTTGATATCGACAGGATCAAGATAGCCAAAGAACTGGTCGATAATATAGAGAATGAGCTGGACTCTGTTGCCATCATTCAGATGGTACTGACCATAGCAAAGTCCCGGAAAATAAAGGTCATAGCGGAGGGTGTTGAAACTGCCGAGCAGTGGAAGTGTCTCAATGATCTTGGATGTGATGAAATACAGGGGTATTACTTTTCAAAACCTCTGCCGGCTGCTGAGGCAGAAGATAAATGGATAAGCAGCCGCATATGAAGCAGATTTGTATGCGCAACTGAGGAAGTGCTTGCCAAAGAGAATCATGTGTATTAGAATATGAAAAAGTATAAGACATTACTTCAATCTGAAAGCGGTGCGGAGTAATGTTTTATTTTGTGAAAAGATCAATTATTCGGAGGAAATATAATGAGAGACAGCAGTTTGGTAAAACGATATCTGATATTTTTGGCGGGTCTGTTCATAAACTCTTTTGGAGTCAGCTTTATTACAAAAGCAAATCTTGGGACATCACCGATCTCAAGCATACCATATGTACTCAGCCTTATCTATAAGCCAAGTTTCGGCATGTTCACCCTATATATGAGTATAATACTTATCCTGTTACAGATCATCCTGCTTCGGAAAAACTTTCCCAAAGTTTATCTTCTGCAGATTCCGGTATCCATTCTCTTTTCCTGGTTCATTGATGTTACCATGGAATGGCTGTCAGATTTTACACCATCTCATTATGCTGCCAGGATGATTTCACTGCTTATTGGTTGTGTCATACTTGGATGCGGTGTATATCTGGAGGTACTTGCCGATGTTGTTATGCTTCCCGGAGAATCTTTTGTAAATGCAGTGTCGAAAACGTTTCATACTGATTTTGGACGAACCAAGATCGTAACGGATTCATGTATGGCAGTCTGCGCGGCCATTACAGGGTTGATTATTCTTCATCAGCTGACAGGTGTGCGAGAAGGAACTGTCATTGCAGCTTTTTTGGTCGGAACCATAGCAAGATTCCTGAAAGTCAAGCTTACCATGATAACCATGAAGCGTCGGGTTGTGGTTGAAATACCCGAAGAAGATATAGTATAATCAAGAAAAGTCATTGGCTGTGAACCGACAGTCACAATCACAAGAAGGATGTGATCAAAATGCCGGATAAAAAACGCCCTACCATAAAAACAATAGCAGAAATAGCCGGACTATCGCATGTGGCGGTTTCAAAAGCCTTACGGGATGCTCCGGATATTTCTGCTGAAACAAAAGCAAGAGTGCGCCTTATTGCAGACGAGACTGGATACATTGCCAATGCATATGCAAGGAGCCTTTCCACAAAAGCCACCAATATGATCGGTATGATTGTGCCTGCTGTAGGAGAGAATGTAATGTACAGCGCTGTTTTTAATGAAATGAGTGCATTGGCAGCAAAAAAAGGTGTAAGTCTTTTGCTTGGCTGTACCGGCAGAAGTATCGAATTAGAGAAGCAGTATTGTCAGAACATGTGCGAGAACAGGATAGGTGCGCTCATTGTATCTCCGAGTACCAGCGAGGTATCTCACTTTATCGGTATATGTAAGGATACAGTTCCGATTATTTTTCTGGGAGGGAAGACAGGGCTTGAACAAAGGCACTGCCTGACTATGGATTATTATGACAGCGGGGTAACGGCAGTGAACTATCTTAACAGACTTGGGCATCGCCGCATTGCGCTGTTCCTCTATCATCCGGATAATAATACCATAAGGCAGAAGTTGAACGGATATAGGGAGACAATGGAAAAGCTTGATCTGAAACCGGAAGTATATTGGGAAGGAGACAGTTCTGATACATATCATGCCGGAGAAACACTGGTCAACCGTCTGATCAGACAGGATTCACTGCCCTCTGCAATTTGGTGCGCCAGCGATCTTATGGCTCTTGGTGTAATGGAAGCCCTTCGAAAAAATAAAATCAGGGTGCCGGAGCAGGTGTCGGTATTAGGGCATGATGACCTTTTTATATCAGCCATTGATTCGATATCACTTTCGACCTTTTCAACACCTGCTGGAGCAATAGGAAGAAAGCTTCTGGAGATGGCAGAAGCTTTGATGAAGGATGATGGGCAGGCTGATACCGGTGGGATGCAGGAAGTATTTCGGTCAACACTTACCATAAGGCAGAGTACCGGCCCATACATTGCACCATCAGTACCCGGTGACAGAAGCGAGCAGGATAAATAAAGTTCCGATGACAAGATACAAACCGACCAGCGGATAAAAGAAACGGATCCATTTAGTGAAAGGTATCCCTGATATGGCAAGAGTGCCTGTCAGTGTCGTCGAAAGAGGAGAACACAGATTCACCAGTCCGTCACCAAGCTGGAAAGCAAGAACAGTGCCCTGTCTTGTGAGACCAAGAGCATCTGCAATAGGGACCATGACAGGCATGGCGACCGCTGCATGCGCAGAGCCTGATGTGATTACAAGATCAAGCGCTGCGTTTCCATAAAAAAGACCCAGAAGTGCGATTACCGAAGGTACGTTTTTTCCGGCATTAATGAGTGCCTGTGCTATGGTATCCAGTATTTTTCCGTCAGCAAGTATCATACGCATGGCAGCTGCCAGGCCAATGACAAATACACCTGTCATCATCTGTTTACAGCCTTGCACAAAGATTTCACACAATTTATTTGGAGAAAAGCCATAAACGATACCACAGCCAATTCCAAGCAAAAGCAGGGAGACAGCAATTTTTTCAGTTTTCCATTCACCTATGGACAGACCGAATGCTATAAATGAAAAACCGACTGCAAAAACAACCAGTACGAGCTTTTGCCGAAAGGAAAGCGAAACTGGCTGTTTTTTGTTATCCAAAGATACAGTGACAGATGAATTCTCATTCATGAGCCTGGCTGTATCATGGTGGTCAAAATGTTTTGCATAGAACATCAGGTAACCGCTTGTGACCAGAATCAGGCACAACAGCAGCAGCCACCGGATCCATGCACCGGAAAACAAAGGAAGTTCGGCAATTGTCTGTGCTATACCGACGCTGAAAGGGTTGTATATACCTGCTGCAAAACCGGCATTGGTGCCAAGAACAACAATGGCTGTTCCCATCATGGGACTAAGATTCAAACGGCGTGCGGCCAGAATACCGATCGGAACAAAGACAATAGCAGAAGTAGCAAGTCCCATGGAAAATCCGAGAATAGAAAACAGTGTAATAAAAACAGGTATTATAAGCAGTCTTTTTGATTCAAAGCCAGTCAGGATTTTTGACAGCAAAGCCTGAATACTGCCGGTCTGCATAACAAGTTCAAAGGAACCGCCGATAAAAAGTATGAAGAATATCAGCTTGGAAGCTGAGGAATCAAGCAGGGCCAGAAATATCTCTTCAGGTATCTTCCAGACAGGAACAGGAGATGCTTTTGCGGCCGAATAGCTGCCTGCAACAACGATTGTCTGACCGGTTGCTTCGTCCTGTATACGTTCGTAGGTTCCGGCAGGGATCAGATAGGTCAGAAGGCTCGAGAGAAGGATAAGGCCTAGAAGGATGAGGTAGACATGGGGTACTGTTTTTTTCTGTGTCTGCATGTTGGCTCCTTTTTACTTGTATAAGTTATGTTTATGATTCTTTCAGAATAGAAATCGAATCACCCATATAGTATATAGATTACATGATTAGAAGTCTATAGGCGGAAGAAGAACAAAAGGCTGAAATCAAATTTTATATGTTTTGAAGAAAGGATGCTTGATTGACATTATAAGGGGCGGGTGATATAATTTCCTAATCTACTTTTACGTGAAAGTATATCATGATGTTGGGATCAAAAGGTATTTTGACCCATGATACTTACGGATTGTGGATGTGTAACTATTGTAGAACCAGAAAGCATCTAGTAAGCTTCGCGTGTTCGTCTAAAATTAACAGCCGGAGATCTCATATGCAGTTTATCTATTCTTTATTAATTCTTATTTTATTCTTTATCTTAACGTTACGTTTCGCAAAAATCATCACCAATTTTGACATGAAAAATGCCATGAAAGGACAGCAGCAGAAGGGACTGGGAGAAGACACCTTCAGGCGGTATCTTGCAGTTTATACAGATGCATTCAGAACGTTGAATATTCGTTCCATGGCCAGTATCTCAAGTGATCTTTTTTATCATTCACAGGTGAATCAGGTCAAAAATCTTAATAGGCTGGGCATAAAAAAGGAAATCACCTTGAACACCCTGAATAATGCATCTGAAACCACAGATATGAATACGATCGGAAAGGTAGCGTGGCTGACACAGGAAATCAAGTGCCAGTACCAGGAAAAACTGATTGATTCTGTTTCAGGCAGGGTTCTGGATGAAAAGTCATATCCAAGTTCCAAGTTTATTCTGAGTATGAATAAAAACCCTTTCAGAAAAAAAAGCGATGTTCTGTTTTGCTCCGGCTGCGGCGGTGAATTGCAGACCAACGGTGAGATATTCATCTGTAACAGCTGTGGGGCTTCCTATCACTCTGACAGCTATGACTGGGTTATAAACAATGCCTATGCAGAACCGCCGGCACTGAAGAACACAGCATCACAGATGGCGGCATTAATGAGCATCATTATATATGCGGCACCAGTGATATCCTTTATATCCTTATTCGGAGATCGGTTTGATAACGCAGCAAAAGTATTCAATGCAGTTGCGCTGCTATTTACCATAGGTTACTTTATTTATGCTGCATGGTATTATAAGGCGGCTTTACAGATGCAGCGCTTTGACAAGCTATGCAGTATGTTCCGGGTCATGGACCGCATCAAATTTCTGATTACCAAATTTCTGAACTGCCGGTTTGATGACCGTGCTGCCATGAAACAGTTCATGTCAGGTGAGGCTTATGAAAAATGGATACAGACTGATCTGAACCAGTCTGGCAGGCATATTGTTGATTACAAGCTTTCTGCCATATGTAAACTGACTGATTTTAAGGTCAGGAATGGGCGTCAGACGCTATGTCTGAAACTTCCCATGACGCTTAGTGTATTTGACGAAAAGTCAAGAAAGCTCATGAAGCAAAAATGTACTGTTGCCATGACGATATTCAGGAATCAGAATACAAAATATCAGAACAACTTTAACAGTGAGGTCTTGTACTGTAAGGGCTGTGGAATGCCTATCAATCAGACGGATGAAGGAAAGTGCCGCTTTTGCGGAACGGAATATGAGCTGGCAGATTACGACTGGATCATTGAATCATTAGACACCAGTCTGTATATATAAAAGGAGGATAATATGGGATTAATACGTGATGCAGCAGATAGTATCAAGGATGTGTTAACAAGTCAGTATAAGACAGCAGTCAATTGCCAGGATATGGGGAACCAGATCCTTATGATAAAAAAGACGAATCCGAACGGAATCTTCAGGAACGGGAGCAGGGTCATCGTTAACCCCGGGCAGCTTGCAGTTCTGATCGATAACGGGAAGGTGCTGGATGCCTGTGCTGAGCCAGGTGTCTATTCGTTCGATTCAAGTGCTTCACCAAGTTTTTTTGCCGGTAATTTTGGCGGCGTTTTTAAAGAAATGTGGACAAGACTGACCTTTGGCGGCGCAGGATATCAGGATCAGGCCATTTACTTTGTGAATGCAAAAGAGATTATCGACAATGGATTCGGAACACCGGCACCTGTTATGTACCGTGACTGGGAGCATTGTATGTCAGATGCCAGAAATCCCGGACATGGTGTACCGATGCGTGTGGCAATCCGATGCAGCGGTAATTATACCTTCCAGATCGACCGTCCGGATGTATTTATGCAAAAAGTAGGCGGAACATCACCTATTTATCAAAAAGATGAGCTTTGTGAACAGATGAGACTTGAAATCATAAGCAGCTTTCAAAGTGTTCTGAATTCACTATGCAGTGAAACGAACAAGGTATACCCGCTTGATATTCCTGCACAGGCTTTTTTGATCAAGCAGATCATGGACCAGCAGGTCTTTGATGCACCGATCCGTAACCGCGGAATGAAGATTGTAGGATTTAACGTAGTCAGGGCAGATCTGGATGAAGAAAGCAAGAAAAAGATAGACGATTATGAAAAAAGCGGTGACATGGCAACGCAGCAGGCAAGAATGGTAACTGCTGCCCAGATTGCCGCAGGGAATGAAGCAGGTGCAGGCGTTGGATTTTTTAATATCGGTCTGATGAATCAGGCTGTGACAGGAGGCATGTTCCAGGGGCCGCAGGGAGCGCAGGCTTCCTTTCAGAACTCACAGCAGGCAGGGGCACACCAGAACAATCAGGCCGTTTTGCAAGGTATGTATAAACCTCCGGTCAGTGCACAAGGGGCAGCAGGCGTATCCTGCGTAAAATGTGGTGCAGCCATCAGCGGAAAATTCTGTGCTGCCTGCGGAACTCCTGCCCCGGCGGCGGAAGCCGTACGTTTTTGTACGAACTGCGGGGCTAAAGCGACTGGTAAATTCTGTGCAGAGTGCGGAAATCCACTGTAATTATCGTTGTTATTGTCGTAAAAACAGATAAAGTATGATATTCTATGAACAGAAAGGATATAATGTATGAAGAGAACGCGTAACGCGATTGCTGCTTTGATGGTTGTTCTTTTTTCAGGATGCATCTTTACTGCCTGCAGTACCAAAGATATCACCGGGTCATTGCTTGACAGCTTGCAGAATAAGCTCTATGGCTCATCAGAAGAGATTTCCTATGACACACAGGAAAATGCTTCTGCTTCAGGTGAGTCAGAGGATGATGCACAGGTAGTCTATAGTAAAGTGACATTTGAAAGCGGAATCAATACCTTGTTTTATTATGTTGCCGAAGATCTTGGACTTTTGGGAGGAAATCATGCCCTGATGACCTTTTATTATGATACCAGTGCTGTTAAGGTAACCTCTGCGAAGGTTGCATTTATCATGCTTAATGACAGTGATATAGCACAGACTGTTTTTGATGCCATTAATGACAACAGTAAAGTATCCTTATTTTTAAGCAATCCTGAGATTGTTTATGATGAGGAAGCAGTAAACAGCGGTGAGAGTCCTGTATATCCATACTCAGTTACTGCAGATCTTGACCTTTCTAAGGTGAAGGTAAACTCCTTTATAGATGCTAACTTCTTATCCTGCCAGAACATTTATGCATTACAGGAGGACATTCTGAGCCGGGACAGTATGGTAGGCTGTGAAATTGGAGATAATTACACCTATGATCATTTTGATGATATGCGTATTGAATGGTTTCCCTGATTGATCTTTTAGCTTTTACGTTATAAAGGAGTCGACTATGAATGCATTGCTGCTGGATCAGCTGAAAAAAATAACAGCAGAGGAACAAAAGCTGCTGGATGGAAGAGCAGAGATTGACAAGAGCATTTATATGCAGAAAGATTCCGCAGAGGTAGACTGGGAGCATTTTCTGGAGAAAGGCAAGCTGATCACCCTGCGTCCGCATACCAGATTTGCCTACTTTCCGAAACACACGCATAATTATGTGGAGATGGTCTATATGTGCCAGGGATCGACCAGGCACAGGATCAATGATTCTGAAGTGGTGATAAAAGAAGGGGAGATACTGATCCTGAACCAGAATGCAACGCAGGAGATCTATCCGGCAGGAGAGTCTGATATTGCTGTGAACTTTATCATCTGGCCGCAGTTTTTTGATACAGCGATTCACCTGATCGCAGAAGAAGAGAATCTGATCAGAAAGTTTCTGGTGAACTGTCTGCGCGGGCAGAAAAGTGAGATGGGCTATCTGCATTTTGAGGTATCGGATATTCTGCCGATTCAGAATCTGATCGAAAATCTGATCTGGACACTGGTTCAGCACCAGCCAAACAGCAGGAGCATGAATCAGCTGACCATGGGGCTTTTGTTTTTGCATCTGGCAGACTATACCGATAAGCTCAAAAGTGTGCCGATCTTTGAAAAGCAGCAGCTGATGCTTCAGGTCTTGCGCTTTATTGAAGAGAATTATAAGGATGGGAAGCTTTCTGATCTTGCCGATGAACTTCATTATAATGTCTGGTGGCTCAGCAGAGAGATCAGCAGACAGGCAGGAAAGACCTATACAGAACTGCTACAGGACAAGAGAATGAGCCAAGCTGCATACCTGCTGAAAACTACGACGATGAAGGTCGCAGAGGTCGGAGAGACAGTGGGATACGAGAATATAAGCTACTTTCACAGGATATTTCAAAAGTACTACAAAATTTCACCTCATAAATTCAGATGCAAATAAGGACACTTTTTTAGTCATTTTATTCACTTTACTATTTTCTTGTTGTCAGGTAGAATGTGACCATCGGACTTTGTGTTTTATAAATATGTTGAAGGAAAGACATCTTCAACAGCAATGTTTGTAAAAGGCACAAACATATTTCATATGCGCAGAATGCATGCGCAGGAAAGAGGTCATGTTGAAGGAAAGACATCTTCAACTGCAATGTTTGTAAAAGGCACAAACATATTTCATATGCGCAGAATGCATGCGCAGGAAAGAGGTAGGATGAGTACAAGATATGATTCAGCAAAAGATATTTTTGCTGCGGCAGGGGTCGATACCGATGCAGCAATTAAAAAATTAATAAGCGTTCCTGTTGCACTTCATTGCTGGCAGGGAGACGATGTAACAGGTTTTGATCATGACGGCCCTTTAAGCGGTGGGATTCAGGCAACAGGCAATTATCCCGGAAAGGCAACTTCACCGGAACAGCTGCTTGCAGACATGGATATGGTCATGAAACTAAATCCAGGAACCAAGAAGATCAATGTACATGCCTGCTATGCCATCTTTGAGAATGGGGAATATGCAGACCGTGACAAGCTGGAACCAAAGCACTTCAAGAAATGGGTGGAGTTTGCCAAGAAGAACAAGGTAGGTCTTGATTTTAATCCGACCTTCTTTTCTCATCCGATGCAAAAGGACGGACTTACCCTTGCTCACCCGGATCAGGAAGTACGTGATTTCTGGATCGAACATGGTAAGGCATGTATCCGTATATCAACATATTTTGCTAAAGAAACAGGCATTCCCTGTGTCATGAACATCTGGACAGGAGACGGCTTCAAGGATATTCCGGCAGACCGTATGGGACCTAGAATGCGTTATAAGGATTCTATAGAGAAGATTTTAAGCGAGCCTTATGATTTCAATCTTGTTAAGCCATGTGTTGAATCCAAGGTATTTGGTATCGGCGTAGAGGCTTATACAGTGGGAAGCGCTGAATTTACACTTAGCTTTGCATCCGAGCATAAGGATAAATGTCTGCCTTTGATGGATAACGGACATTATCATCCGACAGAGATGGTATCTGACAAGATACCCGCACTGCTCTGCTTCTTTCCGGAGCTGGCACTGCATGTGACAAGACCGGTTCGCTGGGATTCCGATCACGTTGTTTTACTGGATGATGAAACAAAAGAAATAGCGAAAGAGATCGTTCGCAATGATGCACTTGACCGTGTATATATCGCACTTGATTTCTTTGATGCAAGCATTAATCGTATTGCTGCATGGAGCGTTGGGTTCAGAAGTCTTCAGAAGGCTCTTTTGATGGCTCTTTGTACTCCGAATGCTGAACTGAAGGCCCTTCAGGACAAGAGCAGCTTCACAAAGCTTATGGTTATGCAGGAAGAGGCAAAGCTTCTTCCATTCGAAGATGTTTGGGCAAAATACTGCGAAACTTGCGGTGTAGCTTCTGACCTTTCATGGTTCAATGAAATTGAAAAATATGAAAAAGAAGTTTTAAGCAAGAGAATTTAAGCATTTTATGTAAATGCATATTCAGAAGAAGAGACGACGAATCGGTCGTCTCTTTTTTTATGCTTTATGGGCGATTAACGAAAGATTAGACATGATGGAAAAATAATGTTATAATATCCACATTATGAGAATTAAATAATTTAGTAAGTTATATATACATTGAAACTATTCAAAAAAAGCAAAAAACAAGGTGATACATGATAAACAAGATAAAGAACATTAAGAACATAAAGAACATGAAGCTCTTTAAAAAGAACAGGGTCATCTCAACTGCAACGCTGAGCAGTATAGCGGTTGGAGTCATCATTATCATATTGGGAATGGCGTATTACACCAATCGTATTTCGGAGCTTGGAATCACAGACACAGTCACCTATACGAACTATGACTATCATTATGCCATCATATCAGAAGAGGCTGATGTGGATTTCTGGGAGGCTATTTATCAGGGAGCACTGATGAATGGCAAAGAACAGAATGTGTATGTAGAAAAGATCGGGGATAATCTCTTTATGGATTATTCGCTGGAGGATCTGATGAGAATTGCGATTGCTTCAAAGGTAGACGGTATAATTCTTGAACCGGATGGATCCGATTCCATTGTTGAACTGATCAATGAGGCTTCAGATGCCGGAATACCGGTCGTTACAGTAATGAAGGATGCACCTAACAGCAAGAGAAAAAGCTTTGTGGGCATCAATACCTATAAACAGGGGCAGGCCTATGGGAAAGAGGTCATGAATGTAATCAGCAACGGGAAAAAGAAAATCATGGTTCTGCTGAATTCGGACAGTGCGGATACAGCAGACAATGCACAATCTGTTATATTCACAAGCATAATGGAAGCAGTGGGTGATATGAATGCCGAAGTCGAATCTGTTATGGTGAATACACAAAGTACCTTTAGCTCCGAAGAAGATATCAGAAATATCATTATGGACAAAAAGAATCCGCCGGATGTTCTGGTCTGTCTGACTGCGGTTGACACCTTATGTGCATACCAGGCTGTCGTTGATTATAATAAAGTAGGAAATATTGATATCATCGGATATTACGATTCTGATATCATACTTCATGCCATAGAGAAGAACATTGTGCATTCTACCATGACAATTGATGCGAACCAGATGGGTGCCTACTGTGTGGAAGCTCTGACAGAATACATAAAAACCGGTGGTGTCAGCGATTTCTACTCCGTTGATATCAGTGTCATCAATGGCGAAAATGTTAACGAGTATATAAATCAGGAGCCAGAAGAAAACAGCAACTGAAATTAAATCATGTTTATCACATACAGATGAGGGCTGGTCATGAAAAAGAACAAAAGAAAAGGTTCGATTCAACGCAGGCTGGTACTGGTTTTTGCTCTGTCTTCCTGCGTCGTGTTCATTGTCAATATATTTATGTACTATAATATTAATCAGTCGATCCACACCATTGATGAGGTCTACAGCAGTAACGTCAGCCTGAATGAATTGATCGCTGAACTTGTTAATGTGCAGGAGTCAGTATATGAGTATCTGAACACTAAGAGCTCGGAATCACTGGAAAACTATTACAGGAGCGAACAGAATTATAGAAATCTTGTCAATGATCTGAGCGGTGAAATCACAGATAATGAGATGACACTTATGCAGACGAACATCAAAAACATGTCAGTCACATATCTTGATATTATTGACAGAACAGTAGATGCCAAGCGCGGCAGGAACATTGAAAAATATAAGGTCAGTTATGACGAAGCAACACTGCTGTATGATTATATCAGCACGTACATCAACAGCCTGAATAATGAACAGTTCAAATTTAATTCCAATAATTATGAACAGCTCATCCTCTCTCTCCGATACCTTGAGATCATAACAACAACGATTATCATTATCGTCACTGTATTTAATACGACTCTGATCATTCTGGTAACAAGAAGTATAACAGAACCGCTCATGAAGCTGACAAAGGCAGCATATGAAGTCGCAGGAGGTAACTTTGAGGTGGATCTTGTCGAGGTGAATTCATCCGATGAGGTGGAGATTGTAACGAAAGCCTTTAACAACATGATTGTCAGCATACATGAGTATATTATTGCAACTCGTGACAGCATGGAACTGGAAAACAGGATGAAGGAGAAGGACCTGATGATGACAAATCATCTGAAGGATGCCCAGTTAAAATATCTGCAGGCACAGATCAATCCGCATTTCCTATTTAACACATTAAATGCCGGTGCACAGATCGCCATGATGGAAGGTGCAGATAAGACCTGTGTGTTTATAGAGAACATGGCTGATTTTTTCAGATTTAATATGAAGAGCTTCGATCAGGATTCGACTATACGGGAAGAAATCAAGCTTGTTGATTCTTATCTGTACATTCTGAATGTCAGATTCTCAGGCAGAATAAATTTTTCGAAAGAAATCGATGAGGAGATCATAAAGAGCAAAGGACTAGAGACACGTGTACCAAGCATGATTCTTCAGCCGGTTGTCGAGAATGCAGTAAACTATGGGATAAGGGATATTGAATATGAAGGGAAAATAGAACTTAGCGTAAATCAGGATGATGAGTTCATCAACATATCGATCACGGATAACGGACTTGGGATGGAACAGGGCACCATTGAAAGAATCATGAAAGCAAGGGTGGAAGATCCGGCCATATTAAAGGAAAGAAATATATCCAAGGATTCGAACGGTATAGGTCTTGGCAATGTGATAAACCGGCTAAGGCTGTATTTTGAAAGAGAAGAGATATTTGAGATTGTCAGTGAAGGGCGAAACAAGGGAACAAGGGTCACAATCCATGTACCAAAGAATGCGGCCTGCCTTCGTGACATATCGCAGGAATAGAGACAGGGGGAGCTTATGTATAAAATTATGCTGGCAGATGATGAGGGAATCGTGATCGATTCACTGCGGTTCATTATTGATAAATATTTTAAGGACAGCTGTATTGTGGAGCATGCCATGACTGGACGGAGCGTGATCGAACTGGCAGAGAAATTTATGCCGGATATTGCGATCATGGATATTCAGATGCCAGGTATCAATGGGATCGATGCTATGAAGGAGATACATAAAAAGAACAGTTCCGTGCTTTTTATTATTCTGACGGCATATGATAAATTCAATTATGCAAAGGAAGCCATCAATCTTGGTGTTCTGGAATATCTGACAAAACCGGTGAACCATACGATCATTGCAAATGTAATACAAAAAGCCATGGATATGATTACGGAAGACAGAAGAAAGAGAAGTAATGATCTGCTGATCAGAGAAAAGCTTGAAATCGTGGTACCGATCATTGAGAATGATTTTATTTATGCAATCCTCTCATGGGAGGATTCCTCCAAGGTAGAGACCATGTTCCGGCCGCTGCTTGGGATAGCAGAGAATTATGGCATGATCATGGTCATGGAATTTGGTGACAGCTTAGAAGAGGGCATATTAACGAACCCGGTCGGTATCAGTGTGAAGGCACAGTCCTTTTATTCTGCTATCAAGGATTCGCTGAAAGAGGAATTTAACTGTATCGCCGGGCCGATCATGGTCAACAAGATCGTTGTATTCATACCAAGCGCAGAACCGCAGCTCGAGTATGATGACAGATCTGTTCTTATTGATAAGGTCAGAAAAATGATACGGGAACTTACGAAACAGATCGATGTACAGTTCAGAGTCGGAATTGGTTCAGTAACAGCATTTAACCGCTTGCGGGATTCCTATAAAGAAGCAATTGCTGCTGTAAATAACAGTAAAAGCAGGGTCGCACACGTGAAGGATCTTCCGTACGGATGTGAGTATGCAGATGATTACCCAATTGATATTGAAACGGCTTTTATGGAAATGGTAGAAAAAGGCAATATGGAAGGGGCAAAGAGTGAAACTAACCGCTTCTTTGACTGGATGATACGGCACTATCCTGACTGCATGATGGATATTAAGCTGAAGGTACTGGAAATGGTCCTGTTTGCAGAGCAGAAAGCATTTTTAAGTGGTGGCATGACCTATGACTTCAGGTACAGGAAGGATTATCTTATGACCCTGATGCAGATGGACAATTATGAATTGCTAAGAAAATGGTTTCTTGAAAAGACTGCAGAAGCCTGCAGTAATGTCGGAACAAAGCGCGGAGAGCAGACAAGCGGTGTTATAAGCAGAGCCAGAACCTATATCGAGGAAAATTACAGCAAAAACATTTCACTCGATGACGTGTCGAGATATGTAGATATCAGTCCATACTACTTCAGTAAGCTTTTTAAAGAGGAAACAGGGGAGAATTTCATAGAATATCTTACCAATATAAGAATAGAAAAAGCGAAGAAAATGCTTTCAAACCGTGAGATCAGTATTAAAAATATTGGAATTGATATAGGATACAGCGATCCAAACTATTTTAGCCGGATATTTAAAAAGCAGGTCGGCATAACACCGACAGAATACAGGGATAATACTGACTGAGACATTGCTGACTGAGACATTACTGATAATCAGCTGATTCGTGTGCAGAACACACAGAGGGGAGTTGTTATGAGGAGGAGTAGCAGATGGGGAATGCTTCTTGTTTTACTGCTTATAGTGCTTGCTGGCTGTACAAAGCAAGGCAACGTTCATAGCGAAACAGGGGTGGAAGAAAAAAAAATCAGGATCGGTCTGTCATTTGACTCCTTTGTTATAGAAAGATGGCAGCGCGACCGTGACGTTTTTGTATCGACCGCGCAGGATCTTGGAGCGGAGGTCAATGTTCAGAACGCAAATGGAGATGTTAAAGAACAGATATCGCAGATTGAGTATCTGATCGACAAGGGTATGGATGTAATCGTTGTGATCGCTGTAGATTCGGAGGCCTGCAGTGAGGTATTGAAAAAAGCAGAAGATGCCGGGATAAAAGTGGTCTCCTACGACAGGCTGGTCAGAAATGCCAATGCGGATCTTTATATTTCCTTTGATAACGAGGAAGTCGGGAAGCTCATGGCTGAGACGCTCGCCGAGAAGGTACCGGAAGGCGGAAATATAGTGACTATATTCGGACCGACTACAGATCATAATGTTACCATGATGGAGCAGGGGTTTAACGAAGTCATGAAGGATAAGAACATCAATATCGTGTATTCCATTTATGCAACAGACTGGCTTGCCGAGCAGGCTTACAATGCCATTAATGAAGCACTGAGCATAACACCTTACATAGACGGTGTCTTATGCGGAAATGATAACCTTGCCAGTGAAGCTGTCCGTGCCTTGTCAGAAAACAGGATGGCTGGTTTTGTTGTTGTGACCGGCCAGGATGCAGATCTTGCTGCGTGTCAGAGAATCGTTGAAGGTACGCAGACCATGACTGTTTATAAGCCAGTGGACAAGCTGGCAAAGAGTGCGGCTGAATTCGCAGTCAAACTGGCAAAGGGTGAAGATATTGAGGTTTCTGAAACCATCAATGATGGCACTTACAATGTACCGTATGTGAAACTGGAACCAGTTGCAGTCAATAAACAGAACCTTGATGAGGTGATTATTGACGGCGGATTTCAGCAGAGAGATGAAGTGTACCTGAACGTCTATGACCAGAACTGATACATGGCTTGTGACTGCCTGACGACATTATGTATTTTTCATCATGTAATTAGGATAATATTGTGCTTCATAGCATTAAATTGCTATTTATTGCTTCCTGACAATATACAGTGAATAAAAATGTGTCTGCAAAGGCTAAATTATACAGATAATAACAAGTTAATCCTATGTGTTATCTGTTATGATTTCTTTGTAGTTATTCACTATATTATTTTTGGGAGGATATGATTTATGAAAAAGCGTTTTTTTGGTATTCTGATTTGTCTTGTCATGGTTGCATCATTCTTTAGCGGCTGC
>QKDK01000348.1 GCA_003252135.1 Clostridia bacterium | reverse complement strand
ACAGTTGCTGGATGCTGTGCTCCGTTAGCTCGTATCCTGCTGCAGAGCAAAAGCATGGGACAGGAAACTGACTGTTGAAACAATTAGGAAGATTATCCTTTGAGGACTTGCGGATTATGGTTCAAGATGGTATGATTTTTCTTGTGGCTGAAAAAGAAAAATTGTTAACGCATCACAACAGTTAAATGAAAGCCGCGGAAGGATGGAAACATAAAGACATGAGACCGGATTTATTTCACATTGGAAATGTAGCACTGCACTCCTATGGACTTATGATAGCAATAGGTATAATCGCAGCGTTTTATACAACTGAATATCGTTCTAAAAAAATGGGCATCGATCCTGAACCTGTATTTTCCTTTGGAATTTGGGGAGTGATCGGAGGAATCTTGGGAGCAAAGATCCTGTTCTGGATCACAGAGCTTCCAAGTATCATAAAGGATCCTTCTCTGCTGCTTGACATAACCGAAGGCTTTGTTGTGTACGGCGGAATCATTGGCGGCATATTGGCTGCCGTATTATTCTGCAGGATCAAGAAACTGAAATTCATGCCATATCTTGATGCAGGTGCACCGACCATAGCACTGGCACAGGGCTTTGGGCGTATCGGATGTCTGATGGCAGGCTGCTGTTACGGAAAAGAAACCGATGCCTGGTTCGGCATTGTTTTCCCGGAGGGTTCACATGCTCCTGCCGGCGTAACTCTGATACCTTCACAGCCAATCTACAGTGCAGCTAACTTTTTAAGCTTTACAGTGCTTGTCCTGCTTTCGAAACGATTGAAGGCATACGGACAGACAGGAGCTCTGTATTTGATTTTTTATAGCGTGGGAAGATTTTTTCTCGAGTTTATCCGTGGGGATGTCAGAGGAAATGTCGGCATCTTTTCAACTTCACAGTTCATCTCAATTTTTATCCTGATTGCTGGTCTTGCTTTGTTCTTTATCTGCGGAAAGTTCTTTAAAAAGGATGTACAGGTGAAAGCAGAGAACATAAATGAAAAAAGTGAAGAAGAATACCTTTAGAAATGAGGGAGAACATGAATGTTTTAGTCAGTGCCTGCCTGCTTGGTGTGAACTGCACATACAATGGGACAGGTAAAACATTGAACTGTTTGGAAGAGCTGATGAAGAAGCATACCTTAATTCCTGTATGTCCTGAGATTTTTGGCGGACTTCCAACACCAAGGATTCCGGTCGAAATCAGAGCAGGGAGAGCGGTGACAAAAGACCAGAATGATGTTACTGAGGCATTTCAAAAAGGAGCACAGGAGGTCTTAAAACTAGCAGAACTTTATCAGTGCCGGTATGCCATACTGAAGGAGAGAAGTCCCTCCTGCGGAAAAAGCTATATTTATGACGGAACATTTACCGGAAAACAGATTCCTGGGGACGGGATTCTTGTGCAGCTGCTCGAAAGCAGCGGTATTAGCTGTATAAGAGAGAGCGATGCCAGAAAACTATTGTAAGTATAACCAGCATGACCCTCCAAAGAAAGCCGCAGAGCTTTCTTTGGAGGGTCATTATCGTTCTGCTACTTTTCGTTATCCTGTTTTTTTCTGCTGTCAAAGTAAACAAAGTTATCAATCGGATCCAGAATATCTGCAAAGACAGAACGCGGTGCATATTCGATATATTTTTTCAGGAGCTCCTGCTCCCTTTCGCCTTTATACCTTGCATAATACATGGTGAAAAGATTATGGCCTCTTACATAAGTCTTGATCAGTTCAAGGTTGTTCTTAACATCTTCCTTCGTGTTAAATGTCAGGTGAAAATCTTCTTCGAGCTTCTGCATGCTGCTGATATTGTGCAGATATTTCTTATATTTTCTGAGAAATATGCTGTAGAATGCATCTTCACTCGGAATAATGCCGACTTCAGCCATTACGGCAGGATCAAGAAAGTAATTTTCAAAGGAATAGTATTTGAGGACAAGCACATTTCGCTCGGTTACCCTTGGTATGCTGCCCTGATCATATTGATTCTGCAGGTGATAATAGTCACATAGACCGTTGACAAGGGAATCATGGTCCTTTCCGTCACCGTCCCGTATCATTAGGAACTGATCCTTCAGATACAGTTTATTTATATATTGAAGATTAGCGTACGTTTCGATGTTCGTGCAGCTGTTGGTCGGAATAATGGCGATCCTCCGCAGGTTTCCTGCATCATCTGTCAGTTCGGAATAATACTGCAAAAGCAGAAGCGGAAGCCTGTTCTGATCCTGTTTGCCCTCCACGATGAACACAAAGCTTACATTCAGAAAATCATTTGCGGTATAACCAAGATCATTTAATATCTCGTCAATATTCGTCTGCTCGTTAACAATAGTATTGCTGTATTCATTCATAAAGGTCTGTTTGATCTGCCGCGAATTAAAATTAAAAATACAGTTTGGAGAATGTGTGGAAAATATGACCTGATTCTTCTTGGACAGTCTGTACAGGACATCACTAGCTGTCTTTTGCAGCTGTGGATGCAGGTAGATCTCAGGGTCTTCCATGATTATGATACAGGGAATGGAATCATCTTCTTCAATATAAGCTTCAAGCAGAGAAAAAATATAGATGCTTTTCATGCCGGCACTCATGGAGGTAAGCGTGTGCTCGCGGGGCTGCAGCCGGTTGGAGATTACAATATTCAGACGGAACAGCTCGTCCATGTTGAAGTCAATTGCATATTTTATATCTCGCATAGGATTGTTATTCTTATGAAAATAAAAATTCAGTCGTTCTATAAATGCTTCGATATTCCTGTTCACGAGCTTGAATTCCAGCAGCTTGAATGTTTCTATAACAGAAAGCTCCATCGGGCTTTTCTGTTCGATGAGACCTATGCACTGATAACAGTGTGTGCAGGGTCTGGAGGAATCAAACATACAGGCCTTGCTTTTCAGTGTCTCCAGGGATTCCTGCCCACGGGACATGATGATATTCTCCTGTATTTCCGTAAGCTGTCTGTCCGTGTCAATATGGTAGATCTTTGGCAGTACCATGGGAATGTAGATGTTATTTTTTCGGATGCCGTCTGTATAACGTGGCTTCTGGTTCTTTGACGCAATATAAGTAAAGGAAAGCTTGCCATTCCGGTATGTCGGAAGCTTTTCGCAGAATTCCTTTTTCCACTGGTCAAATCTTTTATATCGGCTGACAACGAACCTGCTGTGCAGATTCTGCAAGTCATCGTCTGTAATATCCAGAACGACTGTTATCTCGACCGGTCTGTCACCACCGGTAAAATCATCCTCGTGAAATTTATGAAGACCGGCAACGGCAAGAATTGCATCAAGAATTGAACTTTTGCCTGTGCTGTTCTTTCCGACGATGATCATGGCATAATCGATGTTATGCAGCGTCAGCTCATTGATAGATTTAAAATTTTTAATGGACAACTGGCTTATTTTCATGATAGAATCTCCTATGGTGCTGTGAAATGCAGTTTCGACGGTGCGTGTTACCTTGCTGTAAATCAAAATACATAGGTGCCTGAGATAATAAACAAAAAAGATATTAAATAAAGAAAGATAATAAATAAAGAAAAGATATTAAATAAAGGTTGACAGTTCAGAAATATTGATGATATAATAATCTGGCTGTAAAAAGCATAATGAAGCAGAGTATCCACTCTCGCCCTCAGCTTATATCTATTATAATGCGAACGGGTTAATATTTCCAGATAATAATTAATGCACTGACTGGTGTGTTTTTGATTTGGTGATTTTAGTGGATGGCTTGCCATCCTTTTTTTGTGCGTCTGACTGTCAAGTGTCTGAAACACAGAAAGATGAAGGCAGGATGCGGAAACCAAGGCGCAGGAAGCTGGACCAATGAACAGTAATGAACTGGTCGTACAGTAGCATATTTACTGGTCTGCATGATTGGTAGCAGCAGACTATCACAAAAATGGAGGTGCAGAACTATTAGCGATTTAATGATTAACGAGCAAATCAGGGACAAAGAAGTACGTCTCATCGGCGAAGACGGAGAACAGCTGGGCATTATGTCAGCGAGGGACGCGTTTTTAAAGGCACAGGAGGCCAATCTTGATCTGGTCAAGATTGCACCGACAGCGAAACCGCCTGTTTGCAAAATTGTTGACTATGGTAAGTACAGATATGAGCTTGCAAGAAAAGAAAAAGAAGCAAAAAAGAAACAAAAAGTTACCGAAGTGAAAGAGATCCGTTTATCACCCAACATTGATGCAAATGATTTGCAAACAAAAGCTAATGCTGCAAGAAAATTCCTGACCAAGGGAGATAAAGTTAAAATATCTCTTCGGTTCCGTGGTAGGGAGATGGCGCATGTCGGTTCCAGCAAAAAAATCCTGGATGATTTTCTGGCTATTATCGAAGATGTTGCAGTCCTCGATAAACCGACGAAAATGGAAGGCAGAAGCATGACCATGTTTTTGACCGAGAAGAAATAATACGTGAACCAATCAAAATGAATTCGCGAATATTATAAGAAGCTAAAGGAGGAAATAAAATGCCGAAATTAAAAACAAGCAGAGCTGCAAAAAAACGTTTTAC
>QKDK01000220.1 GCA_003252135.1 Clostridia bacterium | reverse complement strand
ATGCAAAAAATGACACGCTGCAGGCAATAGAGAGCATTTCTGCCACATCACAGCAAACAGCAGCAGCCACAGAAGAACTTGGTGTAACAGCTGCTCATCAGAAAGACGAAGTCGATAAGTTGGAAGAAGTCGTGAAGCAGCTGAACGCAGATGCTGAGAGCATGATGAAAGCGGTTTTGGCATTCAGAATTGAGGAAGCAGATGAGGCAGCAATGACAGAATTGTAGTCTGCTTACAGAAAATAATAAACATCGGACAGCCTGCATGAGCGGTCCGATGTTTTTTTATGCAATTACAAAATCCAAAGTTTGTTATAACAATCCAAAGTTTACTTGATTGTTTTCAGTCCCCTGATTTTTTATAATCTGTAAAGTAATACAACAAAACGAACAAGAAACATGGGGGCTGCTATGAAAACCTTTATCAAGAACATCAAGAGATATCATTGGTACTACATTATGATATTGTGCGGGATAACCTGTCTGATCTTATTCAGCTATATACCAATGGCAGGGCTGCAGATCGCATTTCGTAACTTTAAACCGGGAAATACAATATGGAATGCAAAATGGGTCGGTTTAAAAAACTTCTGGTTTCTGAAAGATACCGAATTTTGGAGGATTGTTAAAAATACTTTCGTTTTGACAGGAGCCAGATTTGTAGTTTCATTTCCGGCACCTATCATTCTTGCCCTTCTGATCAACGAAATCAGTAATACTGCTTTTAAAAGAATTGTGCAGTCCATAACATATATTCCTCACTTTATTTCATGGATCGTGGTTGCCTATATTCTCGATTCCTTTCTTTCACCTTATGGCGGTATTATCAATCAGTTAATAGAAAAGCTTGGCGGTGAGGCTGTGTTTTTTATGGGGAGCAATAACTGGTTCGTTCCGATTGTTACGATTTCGAGTGTGTGGAAAGACGTTGGATGGGGCACAATCATTTATCTGGCAGCCATAACTTCCATTGATCCTGAGCTTTATGAAGCAGCCATGCTGGACGGAGCCGGACGCTTTGCCAAAGTGAAGCATATAACCTTTCCTTCCATCAGACCAACAATCGTACTTTTGCTGATTTTAAGCATGCCGAATCTTATCAATGCCGGAATTGACTCCATATATCCATTAATGAACAATGCGAACCTTGAAGTATCAACCGTAATTGATACTTATGTTCTATCCAATGGATTGCAGCTTGGCAAATATAGCCTGGCAACTGCAATTGGCATGATGTCATCCATGGTCAGTCTGCTTTTGATTCTTCTAACGAACAAAATTGCGAATAAAGTATCAGGAGAAGGATTATGGTGAAAAAACATATAAAACACGTAAAACAAAAGAACGACATTGGTGGAAAGGTTTTTAAAACTGTAAATACTGCGTTTTTACTCTTTTTATGCGCTGTGACAATATATCCATTATTTTATATTATCGTATATTCTCTCAACGAGGGATTGGATTCCATGAAGGGCGGTCTGTACCTGTGGCCAAGGGTCTTTACCTGGTTCAATTATCAGTATGTGTTCGGAAATGGTGTAATTAAGCATTCATACCTTGTGACGATAGCAAGAGCAGTGCTTGGAACATTGTTTGGACTGCTGGTTACCGGACTGACAGCTTACGGCTTTTCTTTAAAACAGCTTCCTTATAGAAAAGGACTGATGCTGATAGCACTGATTCCCATGCTGTTCAGCGGCGGAATTATTCCGTATTACATACAGCTGTCAAGGCTCCATCTCGTAGACACCTTCTGGGTCTATGTCATACCCTGTATGTTCAGCGTATGGAATATGTTCGTAATGATGAAGTTTTTTATGGGTCTGCCGGAGGAACTTAGAGAATCAGCGTACATAGATGGAGCAGGAGATCTTCGCATCTTCCTGAAGATCATCTTGCCGTTGTCAAAACCGGTCATAGCAGCTATTGGTTTATTCATCGCTGTCTGGCAGTGGAATGACTGGTATTCCGGAGCGTTTTATGTCAGCAAGGCAAGTCTGCTGCCGCTGCAGACCTATCTGCAGAGATTATTCAATGCAAACAGTCTCAGCATGCTGACGCAGAACAGTCAGATCGTAGCAGAAGCAGCGGCTCATGAATCACAAACGGCGACCATGACGATAACCTCAGTAAAGATGGCTGCTGTTGTGATAGGAACATTACCTATACTTTGTGTGTATCCTTTTATACAAAAATATTTTGTTAAAGGCATGCTGATCGGATCTGTCAAAGGTTAATCAGGCATTTGCAATAAAAGCATATGCTCGGGTATAAAAATATAAGCAAGGAGGGATGTTTGGAAGTATTGGGTTTTATTTTGTGCAGCAATAACGTATAATTATTTTATTGGAGGAGGGTACAATGAAAGCAAAAAAGTTAATTGCGTGTATTTTGACAGCGGTAATGCTTATGTCTGCAGCTGCTTGTTCAAATACTGGGTCATCGAATGGAAGTAATACGGGGAGTTCAGAAAATTCCGCTTCACAGGATTTGGATAGCGTACAGAATTCTGGAAGCACTGACGGTTTTTATACTTCAGTTGAAACAGGGGGGGAGACGTCAGACCAGGTCTCCATTCTGGTCGGCTGGACTTCAGAAAGCCCGAATGATACCATGGTTCAACAGCTAATGAAGGAGAAGGTCGGTATCGATTATGTTTGTGAATATATGCAGAGCAGTGATTATCTGACCACATTAAATCTGAAACTGAGCAGCGGCGCAGAACTACCTGATGTCATGATTTTTCCATATGATATTAATGTACAGAGTGCCTTGATAACAGCCGACCGTATCATGAAACTGAATGATGTTTATTCCAGCGATAAGCTGACCAATATACCGAACATCGATTCCAGAGTTCAGGATTATATAAAGACCAGCAGCGGTGATATGTGGTGGATACCAGGCTGGTATGCAAATGAATATGACAGCCCTTGGGGCGGATGGACAGTAGATGCCTGGTGGATCAGAACAGATCTGCTGGAGGCAGCCGGAAAAACGGCTTCAGATGTAACGACCATAGATGGACTCGAGGACACCATGCGTGCTATGGCTACATTAACAGACAGCAACGGAAATGCAATCATTCCATTATCCTTTGTACAGGGAGATAATCATGAAGAACGGCTTATTGTTTCCACCTTTGGTGTAGACACTGCCAATGGTGTCAGCGGTATGCCGGCTGTTATGAATATTGATGGTGAATTTGTGTTTATGTATGACAATCCAAATTACAAAGAGGCATATCGCTGGATGAGCCAGATGTATCGTGAAGGCCTTATTGATATGGAAGTTGCTACCATGTCGCAGGAAAGATTTAAAGAAAAGATTGTAAGCGGACAGATTGGTATGTTCACCACTGATCTATGGGAATCTGGATTAAATGAGACCTGGAAAAATTACAACAGCGGTGACGAAAGTGTTACCATGTACTATGAGCCATATAATAATCCAACCGTTTCAGGAGTGACAAGCGGATCAACTTCCTATGTGAATCCGAATCCGCAGTATATGGTCTATATAAACAAAGATACACAGCATCTGAATGCTGCTCTGAATTTTCTTGAATGGGTGAATGATCCTTCTCCGTACAGACAGCAGGAAATCAGTGAAGGTCCGGTTGGTGAGTATTGGTACTTTACAGATGAAGCAACAGGAACCTGGGATTTTGAAGCATCTTATAAAGAGGAAAGAGATTCCGGAGACAGTGCAAGAGTAGCTGCTGTTACCCCGCAGCTCTGGCAGTTCGCATGCTATAGCAATGCATGGTATCCGTGGTGGAATCAGAATCAGGAAGGAGCGACTGTCGGTGCCGGACTGACCTCCAAGTATTGTAAAGTATGTAATTCAGAAATCATTAATTTCCGAAATATTGCCGATTATGATAATGTCAAGGTTGATGTTGACAGTGTGATTTCTGAAAATCTGGCTTCTTTGAAAGCAGTTGTTGATGAATATACAGCCAAAATGGTCATGGCTGGATCAGATGCCGAATTTGAAGACTGTTATAATGAATTCCAGGAAAGACTGGATCTTGTGGCAAGCTGGTCTGAGATGAAGGCTGAGTGGATGAGCCTGTATCAGGAACAATACGGAAACTAATAAATAAACAACAAAATTTCCTGCACAGTCTGTGCGGGAAATTTTGGCGCTCAAGGAGCAAAGAATCGTTATGATAAAAAGAGTAAAAAACATAATACAGAATTCTTTGAAACTTCAGATCATGATCATGTTTGTGATTTCTATGGCTGCAGCTTATTTTATTTCCTGGTTCTTTATGTCGGAAATGCTGTTTCGTCCGCTTGAAAATGAGCGCAGACAGAATCTTGAAAGTTACATGGATAAAACGGTGGAAGAAATACGCAATCAGAAAGAATTATGTGAAAGTACAGCTATAGAACTGGCATATAACAGAGTAGTAGCAAAAATCATGTCAGCAGAATACGAGAATTATACTAAGATATGGGAGATTATGAGCGATCTGAAATCAATTGTTCAAGAAGGAATTGCCATATCAGGGGTAAAAGGCATATGTC
>QKDK01000340.1 GCA_003252135.1 Clostridia bacterium | reverse complement strand
CTTTTTAGTTCTATCTGTACATACGCGCATATAAAAAGTCATGAAAACAGGATCCGCCTTCTGGCAGCCGACAGTCTTCATGACTTTATCTTGCTATGATTATATCTGTACGAACAATTCTTTCAACCGGCTTTTGAATTCATATTCAGAATACATTCCGAATCGTCAGCTGATGCTTCTGCATCAGAAAACTCAAAAACTAATCTTTCTTATCTAGCGCTGCCGCTTTTTTCCTTCTTTCAAATCCAAGGATAAGAAGTGTAGCAATTCCGCCCACTGCCAGCATGATAAATGCAGTGTTAAAATATATCTGTGCAGTGCCATAATTCTTTATGATAACACCGTTCAGACTTGTACCGATAGCTCCTCCAATGAACACCTGAAAAGAGACAAGAGACATGACAGTTCCCCGCATGTTCGGAAAATTCTCCTGGGCCGTCGATATAAAAGTCGACTGTATGGATATAAAGGACATACCAAAACAAAAAAGCGCCAGACCAAGAAGTATGATATTCCCGGATGCCGATAAGGTAAATAAAGATATACCTCCAAGCAGTCCTGCAAGGCCAAGGAATCCAGGACCTATGGCTGACTTTAGCATAGGAGCCACTCTGCCGCCGACTACTGTGCCAATACCGAAAAGAGAAAGAATCAATCCGACAATTAGTATATTATATCCTGTAATTTCTTTGATCAGAGTTCCTGAGTAGGTAAAACTTCCAAAAATAGAGACACCAAGAAACAGAACGGTAATGATTATCTTCATGAACTGCAGATTGGTCAGCGGTGCTTTATACGCTTTTACAAAATTAAGATGCTCTACCGTTGGCTTGTCACGTTCTAACACCTTCAGCATAATTATGGCAACGATAAACTCCGCAAATCCATAAAAGAAGTAGACCATGCGCCAGGAGCCAAAGTATGAAAGGATACCTCCGATCACCGTAGCAGATGCACCGCCCAGGAACATCATACCCATAACTTTGCCTAACGCTTTATGCCTGTTCTTATCATCAAAGCTCTGACCCACAAGTGCCATGGTCACAGGGAAGATACCTGCTCCAAAAGCACCGTTCATAGCCCTGAAGAATACAAGTGACGGCAGATTGAAAGCAAATGCACCCAGCATACTAAAGACTGCCGTCCCCATTGCTGCAATATTAATGATTCTGACCTTGCCAAAACGATCCGACAAAGGGCCGAATAAAAGCGTAAATGCTCCAAATGCCAGCATATAAGCAGTAACTGACACAGCAGCCGTACTGATCGTTAGCTGAAGGTCTTCTGCGATCTTAATGATCAGGGGGGCCGCTGCATAATTGTCCCCATTGGCCAGAAAAGCCATAATACCGAGAATAAATAACGTTTTTTCTTTTTTCATAGGATTATCCTTTCACTGCAATACACTGCATATGACTGACTTTACACCGGATTTTTCTATTATTATAGTAGTCATATCGATAAATGTCAATGTATTCTTGCAAAAAGAAATTCTTCTTTTGATCTGGTCTATATCATGTTTTCTACTGCCATTTACTTTATTTCTTTCATGATCTTTTCAAAAATAATTGTCGTAGCTATATTGTCCTGATGTGTGATGATCTCACTTTCTGTCTTTCCCTGCCTGTAAAGATCGGAAAAATGCATGATTTCATATATGAAACCATCCTCAAACTCAGCTTCAAAGCTCTCTGTCAGCTGATGATTCTTATCATAAAGTTCTGTCTGCTTTGATCCAAGAAAGCCTCTTACCACCACATAGCCATTATCTCCATAAACATAAGCATCCATGCTGGTCGCTGCGCGCAGACCACAGCTTAAGGAAGCAAGCGCACCGCTTTTGAACTTCATCGTTACAGCCACATAATCATCAACACCGGTATCTGCAAATGTTGCTGCCGCTTTTACTTCTTCTGGATACTCGCCTAGTATTCCGGTCGTGAATTCAATGGGATAGACTCCCGCATCATACAGACTTCCGCCTGCTGTTTCAGGGTTATAAAGACGGTGTGCCGGATCATACGGAAAATTGAAACAAAAAGATGCCTGCACCATTTTTACAGCACCTATTCTTCCCCCCTGCACCCATTCCTTTGCTTTTTGAAAGGTCGGTAAACATCTTGACCACATGGCTTCCATAACCAATACATGGGCTTCCTTTGCAAGCTTTGTAACCTCTCTTGCATCAGCTTCTGTGAGCAGCATCGGTTTTTCACACAGAACTCCTTTGTGATGCCTGATGCAAAGCTCGATCAGTTCCCTGTGCCGATCGTGTGTCTGTGCAATATATACAACATCAACTTCCTGATCCATAGCCAGTTCTTCGTAGCTTCCATAGTATTTACCGGCCTTAAATTCTTCAGCAAATCTGAGGGCCCTGTTCATGTCTGAAGAAGCAACCGCTTGTAATTCGACCCCGTCTACCATATGCAGGGCTTTTGCGAACCGATGTGCAATTCCTCCAAGCCCCATAATTCCAAAACGTACTGCCATAAGTTACCTGCCCTTCTGTTCGGTCACTTTTATGCTGTTTGATATACCGTCATATCCGGTACAAAACATCACTGTCTGCCAAACATTTTTATTATACAGTCAGGATGCAATATACACAATGTTCAGAGCTTTCAAAAGCATGTAACATTTTATCTATCTTTCTATACCATACTCATGCCTGTCAATAAAGCAAGCACTGTGAACTGAAATCAGAATTTTATCTGTTTTACACAGACTCTTCACAGACTGAACATATAATAGACATAAAAATTTTGAGAGAATGTGAACCATATGAAAAAAAAAGGTATACTGACTTTTATCATGGCTGCCGGTTTTATCGCTTTGGCTGCGGTCATACTTTATCTTGTTACATCTGATATTTCCATGAGTTTTGACCAAGCAGCAGGTTCAGACAATGCTGCAGGTTCAATCAGTACAACAACTGCAGGCACGGCCGCTAAACTAACGGTACCCGAATATGAAACTACTTTATTCGCACAGGATACAGTACACACCCTTGATATCCGGATTACCGATGATAACTGGCGTGCATTGCAGGAAAATGCAGCCGGAAAAGAGTATGTTCCCTGCGATATCGTGCTGGATGGAACAGCATTTTACTCAGTCGGATTACGTACAAAGGGCAATTCTTCACTTTCCGAAACATTATCCCTTGGTTCCGAACGATATAGTTTTAAACTGGAATTCGATCATTACAAGAAAGGCGCTTCCTGTTTTGGACTGGATAAGCTCTCTCTCAATAACATTATTCAGGACAATACCTATATGAAAGATTTTTTAAGCTACACGCTCATGAATCAGATGGGCGCATATGCACCGCTTTGCAGTTATATCTTCATCACTGTCAACGGAGAGGATTTCGGTCTGTACCTTGCCGTTGAAGGGATAGAAGATTCTTATCTGGATCGGACATTTTGTTCTGATACCGGCTCCCTGTATAAACCGGAATCAACACAAAATAATGCAATGGTGGAAAACATGATGCAGCAGGCAGAGGGGAATATAGCACAGAACGGCGAACTTCCTTTTATTACCGATTATCCTTTCATCGAAGATGCACCAGAACACGATGAAGTCGCCATACAGGAGGACGGTTTTGATCTAAGCAGTTCCTCAGATGCCGACATCGCTCTTCAATACATTGATGATGAAATAGTAAGCTATCCTGACATCTTTGAACAGGCTGTAACAGATGTCGATGAAGCTGACGAAATGCGCCTGATAGCAGCTGTCAAAAAACTGAACGCAGGAGAAAATCTTGATGAAGTTCTGAATACAAATGAAATTCTTCGATATTTTGTTGTTCATAATTTCGTCGATAATTTTGACAGCTATACCGGTCCTATGCTGCACAACTACTATCTGTACGAGGATCAGGGACAGCTTAGCATCATAGCATGGGACTACAATCTTGCTTTTGGAGGCTTCAACATCGAAATGCCTTCCATCAGCAGTGATTTGGCCGCCACCAGAAACAATGCTGCTTCCATGTTTATTAATTATCCTATGGACACCCCTGTCAGCGGAACCACCATGGAAGACAGACCCCTGCTGGAAGAACTTTTATCTGATGATACTTATCTTCTTTTGTATCACGCACTGTTTGATACCTTTCTCTCCACGTATCTGGAAAGTGGTTATGTGACTGATCTGATACAGGAAACAAAGGATCTGATCCTTCCTTTTGTTGAACGTGATCCAACTTCCTTTTGCAGTAAGGAAGATTTTCTTCTGGGTGTCAGTACATTATCCGATTTTTGTGAACTTCGGGCACAAAGTCTGCGAGGCCAGCTGGACGGTATTATTCCAAGTACAAGTTTGGGTCAGGAAAACTGTGATACACTGATTGACGCAAGCAGTATTGATCTATCAGCACTTGGCGGTGCAAAGTTAAGAGATGAACAAAACAAATTACCACCGGAATAAGTTCATGATCTGCTGCCATGTTTATTGCCAGTCATTTTAAAGATGCCCGTCATTTTAAATGATGCCCGTTCATTTCCCGGTGCCTGTCAATATTCC
>QKDK01000379.1:4633-8770 GCA_003252135.1 Clostridia bacterium | reverse complement strand
ATATATGGTCTGCTTCCATCGCTTCGCACCATCGACCATGGCAGCTTCATAAAGACCCGGATCGATTCCAGTTAATGCAGCCAGATAAACAACTGTTCCAAATCCAAATCCCTTCCATATATCAGAAATGATCATTGTCCAGGGAAATACATTGATGTTTCCAAGAAATGACACAGAACCTGCGCCAAATAAATGAAGAGCCTGATTCACAATACCGTCGGATCCCAAAACATCAAGAAATACACCTGCCATAATGACCCAGGACAGGAAATTGGGCAGATATACCATAGTCTGAAATACACGTTTTGTCTTTTGATTTCTCAGTTCATTCAGCAAAAGCGCAAAAATAACCGGTACCACAATTCCGCCGATTATCTTGAAAATTGCAATGTAAAAAGTATTCCAGATCGTTCGTGTAAAATATGGCTGGTTAAATATATATGTAAAGTTTTCCAGTCCCACCCATTTGGATGAAAAACCAAGTCCCGGATTATATTTTTCGAATGCGATGACCAGTCCGTATAGCGGAATATAGCTGAATATAAAAATAAGTATGACCCCTGGCAGCAGCATCAGGTGATATTGCCATTGTTTTTTAATTGTTTTGATTGTCATCCCCTCCAAATCCTGCAAAATCTCTGTATGTTACCGATATGATAATTATTCATATCACATGATATCCTGCAAATGTTTCATTCCGTTCTGCCGGCCGCAAAATACTGTCAGCGGATCGCTTCATACAGGCAGAACCTGATGGAACGATCCGCTGACCATGAAAACAATTATTTCTGTGAGCCGTACATCTCTGTCATTGCCTGTGTTGCAGCATCGCCGCCTGCTGCCTGCCAGTTAGCTACGACTTCATCAAAGTAATCAATTCCTTCAACACCCATGATGATCTTGGTGAAACCTTCGGTCAGGATGTCATCCAGAGTCGAACCGTAATTCAGCAGAGTTTCCGGTGTTGCTCCCCAGAGCTTGCTCTTTATATACAGATTATTATCAAGTACATAGGTAGCCAGACCATACGAACATTTTTCATTGCCCTGCTGCATGTAATCACCGGTACAGGATGGTGTCTGATTTGTCAGGAATTCAACACTGTTATTGTATTTCTGCCACATACCGCTGGTTGTAAAATTAGAAGTATCTCCGGATTGCAGCGCAGCTGAAACCTCCTGATACTGCTTGTAATCACACTCCGGATTCAGAACACGGAACGCTCCGACAACATGAGCCATATCATTGTCAGTAAACGCCGATATTGTTGCTGCATCCTCAACGCCTGTTGATTCATCGACCATATAGCCATAGAAGTTCAACAGCTTGATCAGTGCTTCCGGATTCTCGCAGTCCTTGCTTACTACAATGTAAGAGCTGTTTGCAAAAAAGATGGAGTTCATAACAGTTTCATCTGTTGCACTGGGAATCATGTATGGTTCAAAGATAGCATCTGCGCCAAGATTGCTGACGGTGTCAACACCCGGGTTATAGCCCCACCACTGATAGAAAGGCTGTACTCCTACTGCTCCGGATACGACTGCTTCATTCATGGCTGCAAAATCAAGAGTTGCAAAATCAGGATTAATGATACCATTTGCATACCAGTCTGCCCATTCTGCCAGCGCATTTTTCATCTCCGGCTGAACAGAACCATATACACAGCTTCCGTCTTCTGCTTCCAGCCACATATCAGGATGTGCACCCCACGCAATTGCCAGCAGATTCAGATAATCCAGTGTCTGATCAACAGCGATACCGTAACCGCCATAGGTCGACATAAAAGTATTCATAATGTTGACGAGGTCATCCATTGACTGAGGATCTTCAAGCCCGCAGGCTTCTTTCCAGTCTTTTCTGATCCATACATAATCCGGCTGATCTATAATTCCCCAGTGCATCTGCGGAATACCGTAGAATTTTCCGTCAATGACACCGGATTGATAACTGTCATAATCAGCATTCATATAACCTTTTAAAAGATCCGATGCATAAGTGTCAAAAACTTCAGTCAGATCCATGACCATGTCTGCATCGACTAACTGCTGAAGCTGTGCTGCATTGACATGAAAAACATCAGGAATCTCCTGTGCAGCAATATCCAGATTGATCTTGGTGTCATATTCATCACTGACCCATTTCGTTGTTACCTCTACATTGAACTTGTCCTTATAAGCACGAATCCAGACATTGTTCGTGATATCATCACCTTCCGGATAAACTGCAGATGCATATTCGCTTGTAACAGTTGACAAAGTCACTGTATTGTCGAATGGCGCCCAGATATCGACCTCACTGGAAGCTGCGTCTGTGCTGTCAGCAGCTTTTGTAGGGGTGGCATCATTGCTTCCTGTGTTACTGCTGCCTGAATTACCGCAGGCTGTCAGGGAAAACAGCAGACTAAGAACCATGAATAAAACCAATACTCTTTTTTTCATAAATACCCTCCTTTATTTTAATGTACCTTCAGCATACAGAAATTGCTTTATACAAACTACACTGTATTTTTTACTTTTGTATAATTTATTGACTCCTTTATCATAAAATGCGAAAATTCATAGCCGAAAAAAAAATACTATATTATAATGTTTTATGATACCAGGATTGTGAGAGCACATAGTGCGTAACAATGCACAAGAATCGTGAGGGCAAGCTCCTTTTGCTCTCAACATCATGTAATCAACTGTCAATAAATCAAGAACGGAGGCAAAATCTGTGGCATTTAAAAAAACTCTGAATGTGTTTCAGCGGCTGATCCTTTTATTCCTTTTCATGACAATTCCGGTAACCATGATCAGCTCCCTGATCATCACCTCGAACCGGAAGAGCCTTGAAACACAACTGCTTGAGTCAACCTATTCCAGCGTGTCCAACTTTTCCTCCTCATTTGACAAAGATATCGAACTTTTAGCGACCTCCATGAAAAATCTGTCTGTTAACAGCAAAGTAGATAAGCTGTGCTACCAGTCAGAAATCATCGACAGATTCGAACTGTCCCAGAGCATAAACAGCGTACGTGAGCTGCTTACGCAGATGAAGGAGGCACACAGTTTTCTCCATAATATAAAGCTTTATATACACCCGCTTCTGCGTGCCTACAATGCAGCAGGTTATGAATATGGCAGCGTCCAGGTCGTTTCCGAGGATACCTACTCCTATCTTCTTTCCATCAGGGACCAGTGTACACCACTTGTCATGTATGACAATTCTCTTTTCCTGGTTTACTATTCCTCCATCAGCGATACCAGAAGCATCATGGAAGCACAGCTTGACCTGAAAAAATTAGGAGCGCATTTTATTGAAAATGCACCCGAGAATTCTTACTATCTATATACCTTTGAGGATCAGACCATCATTGCCTCAAATATAAGCAGCAGCGCCATGCAGCAGGAGCTGGCTTCCATATCTCCATATACTGACAGGATCAAGGAGATCACGTATCAGGACGAGACTTATTATGCATTCACTACCGATCTTCTGGTAAGCGGAACGCACTACACTGTACTGGTACCAAACGAACAGCTGCTGGAGCCTCTTCAGATCTATACCTATATTCTGAGCGGTTATATTTCAATATCTCTGATCTGTATGGCATTCTTCCTGTATGGCTGCAACAGAATTATACACAAGCCCCTGAAAAAGCTGATTTTTGCTTTTAATGCCGTTGAAGTCGGTAACTTTGATGTCAGGATACCAACCGATGGCAGTGAAGATTTTTCTTATCTTTACCATCATTTTAACGATATGACAGAAAAACTGGACCAGCTGATCACACAGAATTATCAGCAGACCTTGCTTCTGCAAAAAGCAGAATTGAAGCAGCTGCAGGCACAGATCAATCCGCATTTTCTATATAACAGCTTCTTTATGCTGCACCGGATGATTCTCTCCGGAATGCAGGAGGAGTCTGAAAATGTATCGAGAATGCTCGGGCAGTACTTTAAATATATCACCTATAACCATAAAGATCTGATTCCGCTTATCAATGAATATGAGCATGCCAAAGTATACAGCACCATTCAGGCGCTGCGCTTTGAAGGGCGTATCAGTGTACTGTTCGAACCGCTTCCGGCTGCTTATGAACAACTACTTGTTCCAAAGCTGATTCTGCAGCCTCTTCTTGAAAATGCCTTTAAT
>QKDK01000379.1:0-4539 GCA_003252135.1 Clostridia bacterium | reverse complement strand
TGCGAGTCAGCTTTGCCATGGCATCTGACAGGTTATCTATTATGATCGAAGATAACGGAAATGAGCTGTCTGACCAGACACTTTCCTTCATTAATCAGAATATGCTGGAAATGGATAGACCAGACAACACCAAAGAAATCACCGCCTTGTATAATATTTACCGGCGAATCAGTATCTACTCAGAAAACAAGAGCACATTTACAGTAGGCAGATCTAAGCTTGGCGGCATGCAGGTAACGATATCATTATGCCTGTAATCTTAACTAAATGAAAAGAAAAAGGCAGGAGAACCAATGTACCGAATTTTGATCGTTGATGATGAACACCATGTAGTAAACTGGGTCAGCTCCCTTCTGGAGCAGGCCGACCTGAACCTTGAGGTACTAAAAGCTTATAAAGGTTCAGATGCATTAAAAATTCTTACCGAACACCGAATCGACATTGTACTTCTTGATATCAAAATGCCTGGTCTTAACGGTCTTCAGGTGGCTGATTATATACATGATTACTGGCCGTCCTGCCGTATCATATTTCTGACCGGTTTTAACGACTTTGATTTTATATACAAGGCCAATAAAATGAAACATACCGCTTATCTGTTAAAGACCGAGGAAGACCATGTGCTGCTTGCAGAAATAGCATCGACAATCCATGATATTGAAAAAGAACACAGACTGCAGCTGCAGAATAAAATAGCGCATCAGAAGGATTTTTTGCTGCAATACTGGCCGCAGAAGGAATTTATTAAGGATCTGCTGGCAGGAAAAACATATGATAAGGTTGCAGGCAGTCTGCAGCTTACTCCCTGCAGTATTAATCTGGAACCCTCCAGACCTGTATATCTGGCTTTTTGTCATGTAAAATGGAAAGATTCTTTGTCAGAGGGTGAAATGCTGCATCTGAATCATATCCTTATGCTGAACCAGACAATTGAAATAGCAATACAGGAATATTTTCAGTATGCCTCCATTGATCTGAGCAGGAATAACTTTTTGTTCCTGTTTCAAAAAAACAACGGAAATACCACCACCGCAAAGCCTGATCCCACCTTGTTTTTGAAGGAATCCTTCAATGCTGCTGCGGCTCAGCTTCAGCACAGTATATCCACGCTGCTCTGCACAGAGGAGGTCAGCTGGCCGTCGCTGGTGTCCGTTTATGAATCCCTGCAGGATTATTTTACAAGCCTGATCAACAGACAGAATCTGTCACAATCCTATACCTATGCAGTGACCCCAAAGATGCTGTCCTCTCTGGCACCTTCTGACATCAGCAGTAAAAGCAAGACTTTTATACAAAAAGCGCTGCACGATTTTTCCCATGATCTGTATCAGGGTGAATTCTCACGATGCCGTATTTCCCTAAGGGAGCTCCAAAAATCTTATACGCAGTCAAAAAGCATGCATTCTCTGCCCTTAATCGAATTGTATTTTTCAATTTCAACACATTTTATGAAGTATATTGTTGATTATAATCTGAATGAAGCTATTTCTACTTTTATAGGTCTGTACCCATTGTATTTTATCAATGAATTCGATACCTGGGATAAGGCCTTTGATTACTTATGCCGTCTGATTTCTGTGTTGGAACAGCTGAACCAGTCATCAGAAAAAGATACCACCCAAAGGCTCATTGACACCATCAAGCAATATATTACAGAACATCTTAACTCCGAACTGACCCTGACAGATCTGTCAGAAGCAGTAAATTATAATCCCTCTTACCTGTCCAGAATCTTTAAAAAGCAGACCGGCATCAGTCTGTTCGACTATATCAATGCGGAACGGATCAGCCGGGCAAAGCTCATGCTTCGTGACACCGACCTGCCCATTAACCAGATCGCCGACACCATCGGATTTGATACATCACAGTATTTTTCAATCGTCTTCAAAAAGACGGTCGGCATATCTCCAAGAGAATACCGCCAACAGCACTTGATTTAACAAGCATGATCGGTCACATGGGATAACTGCTTATCCAGCTATGTTAATTGCACTTGCTGACAGATACCGTAATCTATGGCAGCTGTAAGATTTTCTCATCAATTCTTCTTACGACACTGATGGTGTAGCTCGTAAAGTACTTTTTCCAGAAATGCAGAGCTGTAGGGTTTATAGTCTCAAAATCGACTCCAATGCTGGTTATCCCGGCTGCTCTGAGTCTCTCCAGCGCAAAATCCATAAGGTTCTGCATGATGTTCTTACCTCGAAACTCTGTCTCGCAGTAAGCTCCGGTAATGTGGCAGTAATTATCGCCCTTTGCTATAAAGGTCTCACCTTCGCCTGTGATTTTCATATAGGCACATACCTTGCCATTCATAATGCCAGCAAAAATCCTTGCCCCTTCCTCTGTGCAGTTATCAATGAACTCAGCTAAAGCCGGTGTCTTGCGGTTCATAAAGAACGGACTTTTTCTGTAATGCTCATACAAAGCTGCATCCAGTGGATAAGCAAGATAAAACTGCTCTTTAGCAAGCTCTTCTAAATGCAGCCCGTCGCAAGAGATGGAACCAACCGGCTCCATATTTCTGAATGCGTCCATGCATCTCATACCAAAACCATTCTGAAAAAACATCTGCAGGACTTCGTTGTCCGATGCATACAGCCCCACCGCATGGGACACTGCACCCGCCTGCACCCACTTTCTGGCTGCTGCCTGATACATGGATTCATAGATTCTCGCTCTGTTTTCTGTCACAGCCGCATGTGCTCCCATGGGGGCAAAAAGTCCCTTTGCATCCGTCGATCCAAAGATGTTATCAATGGGCGGATAACTGCATAAAAAGCCGATCAGTCTGCCGTTATCTATCGCTGCAACGCCTAAGTTATTTTCAGCAAACCAGGTAATATCTGGTATTTTTGAAATCGCCGGCAGCACCTTACTGTACTGCCTTTCTCTTTCATAATCTTTGGCAGCCAGCATGGTTGCTTCCTTGCAGTATTTTACTTCAAAATCAACAACTTCCATATTGTCCCCCCGTTATTTTATATTTTTGATACGGTATACTGATTATAGTTATAGTACTTGATGTGGGTGTAAAAACCCTCTCTACTGTCACAAGGATGAGAATTTTTCTCTGCAGACTTTTGACTCCCTGCTCATGAATCTCATAGAATTCTCTCCGGTCTGAACTTAAGGAAATCTGCAGAAACCAGCTTATATTCAATGCCGTCGACCATTCCCTGAAAGCTGTCTCCAAATCTGTCTTTTCCATGGCTGTGTGCATAGATCACCTTGCTGACACCATACTCCTGTGCCATCCTTGTGAATGGGCTTTCCATCTCGCCTATCGTCGTCGGCGGATAATGAAGAAATATAATAAGCTTCTTATACCCGTCTGCCACAGCCGCATTAAGCGATACCCGCAGCCGTTCTGCTTCACGGTCTCTGATCTTAAAAAAATGCTCTTCACTTTCCTTCCATTCATAGCAGTAGCCTTTCGTTCCGGTCAGCGCATATTCTCCGTATGGATAATAATTGTTCTGTAAAAAAAACAGTCTGTCCCTGTACAATTCATTCAGCCATCCTGTCTTTTTTGCCTCCCAGAACATGTCATGATTGCCACGAAGCAGAACCTTTTTCCCTGGCAGTGCTTCTATGAATGCAAGATCTTTTTCACTTTCCTTCAGATTTCTGCCCCAGGAATGATCACCGGCTATTACCAGGGTGTCATCCTCATGCAGCACCTTTTTGCAGTTTTTTTCTATTTTCTTACTGTGATTCTTCCACGTCTCACCAAAAACATCCATCGGCTTTTCTGCCTGGAAAGACAGATGAAAGTCACCCATTGCATATAACGCCATAGTAACTCCTGATTTCCTGCTGCAAGTGCAACGTATCATATCTGCTTCGTAATTCCCATTATTTCTGCGCTGATCTTTATGCAGGAATTAATTGCTATCGCTTCCTTTTGATTCAAGCTCAAGTGCATTACCTATGAGCATTTCAAAAGCAGCCGCAAACTGGATGTCATCCTCTTTTGTCCGTTTTTTCGGCCCCTTACTATGATGCTTTTGAGAAGCTCTTCTTGCCTCTTTTGCCATATGACGCTCCATTAAAAGTCTGTCGATGTTATCATTGGTATACAGGCGCCCGGACTGATGTATCCCGTAGGCTCCTTTGCCAAGCGCCATGGCTGCCACCCCATAATCCTGCGTGACCACGATATCTCCCCTTTTACATAGGTTGATCAAGGCAAAATCTACGGCATCCGCACCTGCCCCTATAATTTTCACTTCACTGTACTCCGACTGCAGGACGTGATTCGTGTCACATAAGAGACATACCGGCAGCTTGTATTTTTTTGCCGTCATTTCTACGATTCCAACCACCGGACAGGCATCTGCATCCACATAAATCTTCATCGGTATCCCCTTTCCAGTTTTTTTAGCTCTGTCTCCATCACGACCACAGTATAATTTTCTTGTACGACTTCTTTCCCTGTCGGCATAAAATGATTCTTCCTCCAGAAATGTTCGCTCTGTGGATTTGCCTTAACATACAAAAGACGCACTTTACCATATCCCATGCGTTTTAATGCCT
>QKDK01000336.1 GCA_003252135.1 Clostridia bacterium | reverse complement strand
CTGCATAAACTTAGAAAGTAAGGCTCCTTCCCATATTTCTCCGTCGATATTCACAATTTCCGAAAAAATTGCTTGACTTTTTTATGAGTAATTGGTAAACTCATTTAAGAAGTTCGTAACAATTACGTAATATTTGGAGCTGAATTAACGACGAAAAATTGGGGGCCACTACTATGATAATTAAAAAGAGTGCAATTTTCGGGGGATTGCTCACATTGCTGATTGGGTCAGCTGCAGCACTTCCGGTTCAGGCACAGGAAGAAAGCCTTATCGGCTTAACATCTTCTTACATGCGTTTTTATATTGATTCCAACGATACAATTAATGTTATCAATGATGAGTTTGTTGATGATAATTTGACTTTATACAATGTAGACGGAACAACACAGCTTTTATCACAATTCACAATTGCCAATGTACAGAGTTATGTGAACATCCGTGATGATGCATCGATCGATGGCAACGTACTCGGTCGTTTGTACAAAGGTGCCATTGCAACAGCTGTTGATTCACAGGATGGCTGGACAAAAGTAATATCTGGTGATATCGTCGGATATATAAAAACAGATTATCTCTTATTCGGCGAAGAAGCAGTTGCCTTTGCTAATGATTATTATTCAAAGTATGCGCGTGTCACGAGCAGCACCCTGAACCTTCGTTCCAGTGCAAGTCTGGATGCCAGCATTGTATATAAGCTGCCTAACGCTGCAGAGCTCACCATCCTTTCCAAAGAAGGAGACTGGTATAAAGTCAGTTATCAGACCTCTGTGAATACGCTTACAGGTTATGTTTACTACGAATATATCAGTACAGATTATAAATATGCCATGGATATTAAGGATGCCATTGCACTTGACGAAAAGAACAGCTATGATCTTGCGAACATTATCTGGCCGCTTCCTTCTGACCATAACATTTATACCTATTATGGATACCGCATTCCTCCTGTCGCAGGAGCAAGTTCCTACCACAGAGGACTTGATATCGGCGGTGCTTCCGGCTCAACCATCGTTGCAGTATTATCCGGAACCGTAACAGATACCGGTTACAATTCAAGTTCAGGAAACTATGTAATTATTGATCACGGTAACGGCGTATGCTCCAGATATTATCACTGTTCAAAATTCTATGTTTCTCCTGGTGATAAGGTTGCACAGGGTCAGGCTATTGCTGCTGTAGGTTCCACCGGTGTTGCGACCGGACCGCATCTGCACTTTGCCATGACAATCAATGGTTCTTATGTAGATCCTTATCCTTACCTTAAGAACGTTCAATAAGTAAGTTATAAAGAAGTCTGGAATCAGGCTTCTTTTTTTACACAAAAACTGAAATTTTATCGAAAAATGACCTTTCACCCATTGTAATGTGTCCATTGTTACAGTATAATACTACGTGTGTAGATTTTTACTCAACTTATGTACATTTTATGCGGAGGGGAATATGGCAACTATACTTACTGTTTTGTATACATTGGGATTTCTGCTTTCCATATTATGCTTTATCATTGCCTGTCTTCAAAAGCCATCGACGGAACAGAAACTAACATCTCTTGTTACCTTTTTTGCATTTCTGTTATGGTTCAGCTATTGGTCCAATCTGTTTGCCGATAATCTGGCCGTATCTGTTCTCTGCAACAAACTTGTTTATATAAGTACAATTTCTGTTTATTTTGTTTTATTTATTTTTTATGCACGATATTACAGGGTTCATATTCCAAAGTGGCTCTATGCTTTTATGTCTGTTTTCAGTATCCTGATACTGGTTTCGACCACGACCTATGACCTGCATCATCTATATTACATTTCTTACAGCTGGGACAACAGCGGTGCTGTTCCGATCATCAGAAAAGAGCATGGCCCCTTGCATTCTCTTTATTATGTTCTTCTTCTTTGTTATCTGAGCCTTTACTTTTTTATATTTCTGCGTCAGTTTGTTAAAAAAAGAACAACGAACCGTCTGAATGAGATACTTATGATTCTGATGGTCTTCCTCCCTTCTGTTTCTTATATTCTCGAGAAAATACTGGGTAATCCATCTATTGAGCTTGTTCCCTTTGGCCTTTTGTTTACAGAACTAATTTTGATTTACCTGATAGGGAAAGCAAGAATCAGCGATATCAATATACTTGCAAAGGAATTTATATTCAACTCCATTGAAGATGCCTTTATTGTTGTTGACAGAAAGATGTTCTATAAAGGATCAAATAAAGCCGCCGAAGAGCTTTTTCCTTCTCTTGCAGAAGCAATACCGAACCAGCACATACAATCAATTTCTCCTGAACTCACCAGAATATTTGACGACGAGTTCAGTTCGGCAAAGAAAAGCACCAAGTATTTTGAAAAAAGCAACCGCGTATTTCAGCCTTCGATCCGTCTTATGCATGACTCAAACCAGACCAGCTACGTACTTTGTCTGCTTGATGTGACTGACCAGCGAAAGCATTATTCTTTGCTGCAGAATTATCAGCGTGATTTAGAACACGAAGTCCGGATCAAGACCAAAGCATTGAAACAGATGCAGAGAAAGATGCTGATCGGGTTTGCGGAAATTGTTGAAAACAAGAACATGATTACCGGTGGTCATGTTAAGCGTACCAGCTCCTATGCATATGCAATTGCCATTGAACTTCGTGTTACAGAACATTATGTGAACACCCTGACCGATGCTTTTATCGAAGGACTTCAGATGGTCGCACCACTTCATGATATCGGAAAAGTTTCTGTTCCTGACTCTATTCTGGATAAACCTGCAAAACTTACGACTGAAGAATTTGATATCATCAAGTCCCATACGACAAACGGAAAGATACTGATTGAGCGTGTGCTTTCAGAGGATGAAGATCAGTCATATTATGAGATTGCAAAGAATGTTGCATTTTATCATCATGAGCGTTGGGACGGAGATGGATATCCTTCCAGACTTAAACGTGAAGAGATACCGCTCGAAGCCAGAATCATGGCAGTAGCAGACGTATTTGATGCACTTGTATCCAGCAGACCATACAAAAAAGCATTTTCCATGGACACTGCTTTTGACATTATTCTTGAAGAGCGCGGCAAGCACTTTGACCCTGTCATCGTTGATGCTTTTATAAGTATTCGCCCAATTGTCGAAAAGGTTTTCAAGGATGTTACCAATTAAATAGCATGATATTTACACTGTGGGACAGGCACTTAGGTGCTTGTCTTTTTTATCATTTTTTATGTAATCAGGACTTATGCGATTACTTAATTTTACTAATGGATTATCGTTTGCGCAACTTTAATGGTTGCGTTGTTTTTTTGTCTTTATCGTTGTCTATTATGCACAACGCTTTTTACGTATTGTTATCTATGTTATACATTGACAATAAATATTGTCGATGGTAAACTCAAACTTAGGACAACCGATTGCGCTTACTTGAAAACACGTATAAATTCAAAGAAGAAATGAGGAGTTTTATGGATAAGGACAAATTTATTCTTAACATTATTCACCGCCCGGAAATGGTTCCGGAGTATGCGGAAAAAATTACAGGACAAGGCAAGGAAGAAAATATCTCCAGAGAATCTCTGCTGACCGAATCACTTGATATCTTTAAACTCCAACAGGAAATCGCACATAAAAACGGACTGAAGACCACAATTCAAATGACTTATGCAAGTCTTTTCAATGAGGAGGCAGTATCTATAGCCAAAGAACACCATCTTGTATATCACGATGAAATTGCGCTCTCTTTGCTTGGACTTCCCTGCAAGGAATTTCGGGATAAGTATCATACGAAAGATTTTTGCATCTGGATGTTCTCCATGGAGGATAAAAAATCTATCGTTACAGACGTATTCGAAAAGTTTCACGAATGCTTTGGATTCTACCCCGAATCGACCGGCTCTTACTTCATGGATGCAGATCTCATAAATTATATCAAAGAAACCTACCCTACTGTTAAATGTGCAGTTGCCACCTGCTGGGAGGAAGGTCCGAAAGCATATCATACCTGTAATAATTCCTGGTACACATTGATGGATGGCGGTCCCTGGAACCCCTGGATCCCTTCAAAACAGAATTCACACGCACCGGCTGCAAACGAAGCAGAAGACAGTGGTATTGTTGCCATCCCTCATCTATCCAGAGACCTGCTTGCCTGTTATGACGGTAACGGTTCAAACTTTGGTACGCATCCGCAAAATGTTCTTCGTGGCATGATCTATAAGGATGACCAGTTCCCATACTTTTTTAATCTGGTCGATCAGTACCGTTCTTTGAAGAAATACAACCGCGGATATGCATACAATATGATGTTTGTCGGTCCGGGATGGATGAACAAGATGGGACGCTGGGAAGCTCCTTACGAACTGCTTGTTAAAAGCTATGAGGACGGTATGGCTTATTACGGCGAACTAAAAAAGCAGGGTCTGCTGGATGACATGACCATGGCGGAATTTTGCAATTACTACAGAGAGATCAAGACTTATACTCAGCCGGAATGTGCACTCTGGAAAGACATCCTGTATGGCTCCGATAAGCAGCTTTTCTGGTATTGTGATCCGTTCATGCGTGCATGCGTCAACATGGACCAGGGTGGTGCTATTGTTGACCTGCGTCCTTATGCAGGAAAGCTCTACTGGCCGGTCGGAATAGGCACCAGACATGTTCAGGATGCATCCTACCCATTTCTTATTCAGGAAAAATACCGTGCCGGGTATTTTACGCACTACGCCGGAGAAGGTACCATTAAAAGTGCAAAGCTCAGATATCAGGGTGAAGAAGTTGACCTTTGTCTCTGCCGGACAAAAGCTGTTTTCTCCGAGGAGGGTTCAAAGAGAATCCTGACACTGAAGCCGGTCGAAATAGAATTTCATAAACTGACCCTGACGCTGCAGACAATTATGACCTTTGAAGAAGGAAGCTCTACCATTCAGACAGAACGCCATATCCTAAAGATGTCAGACCCTGAAGCATATGTTGAACTTGATGAATACATGGTTGCCTGCTATGGAACCACCGAATATCCCGAGGACATGAACGGTATTACGCTTTCTTGCAGGAACGAACACGAGGAAATTGTCATTCCTTATGAATACAAATGCCGTGAGGGCTCGCTGACAGACGGCAGTTGTGCAAAAGCTGTGCTGCCTGTTATACAGACTGCTGTTTCGCTTTGCTTTACGCAGGCTGATTCTGTTTATATCCGTGAAGGGTATGCATTTTCGCCAATGTTCACGCTGGGATGCACCAAACAACTGAAAGAAAAGGAGGTATTTGTTTCATGGCTCAAGCTGGAAAAGGTAGATTGAATTACAGATGTCCTTCCTGTTTTATGCGCGATCTGGACATAGATATGTTTTACGATAAAGATAAAAAAGAATATTATTGTCTTCGATGCCAATATACCGGTACAGAAGAAGATGTTCTGAAAAAAAATGAAATGGCGCGTTTCAGGTACAAGAGAATTCTTGACCGCATCACTGATTTTGATCAGGAATAATCTTTACCGGTAATTCTGACATGAGGATGTCTGTACGAACGATACTGGGGTCTGATGACGTAAGGCCTGATGCTTCTGGCCTGATGCTTCTGGTATGATGCTTTTGGTCTGATGCTTCTGGTCTGATGACGAAAGGTCTGATGCTTCCCAGATTATACAGTAAAAAAAGCACTTGCTGCCAGTTCAAGGCTGCAGGTGCTTTTTGTTCATCTTACAATAATTCCAATTTTATGTAACAGAAGCATCAAAGATAAAACATGGCATAAGAATTATCAATTATTTCATCTTCATATTCCATTGTTTTCAATAATAAATCCCGTACCATAACAATTCCAGCGTATTTATCGTTTTCGGTTATTACAATAATGTCATTGAGTCTGAAATCTGAAGATGAATTGATCAGGTAAGATGCAATGTTCAACGGTGTATCCTGATCAAGAATAAGAAAATCACGGCTCATCAGCTCCGAGACCGGTTTGTTTTTATAAAACAGATAATCAAACTGTTTTTTAAGCTTTGCAGCTAATTTCTCCAGTGTTATCACACCGACTGGCACTCCTTTATCAACAATACATAAGGAGTAAGCATCTCTGTTTTTTCGTAAAATATTTAAAGCATAACGAATACTGGTTTTTGATGAAATAACATTGACCTGCCTGCTGATATGCTTAACTGCAAGATTTGAGGCCGTTATTGAATGCAGGGATAAGTGACCCATGCGGCTTCTTCCGCTGTTTATAACATAAATTGTACGTAAAATATCACTGCCGATTTTCTGGATCTCTGCTGCAGGCATCTGGATATAGTAACCCTGTCCATATAAAACCCCCAGCTGGACAAGCATATCAAGTTCCTGGAAAGTCTCAATTCCCTCTGCAATGAGCTTACATCTTGTACCCTTTGACATTTCGACCATTCCCCTGACAAGTGACTGTTTCATACTGTCAGAATCGATCCCTCGTATTAATTTCATGTCAAGCTTTATATAATTTGGCTTAATATCGCTGATCAGATTTAATCCCGAATACCCTGCACCGGCATCATCAATTGCAATAATAAATGACTGACTTTTATAATGCTCTACCGTTGAAATGAACCCTTCTGTGTCTCTGATAACATTTTTCTCTGTAATCTCAAAAACAACATTTTCCGGTTTTTTACAGTACTTTTCTAAAAATTCACTTGTAAAACCGATACGGAACTTTGGATCATGCATAACATTCGGGTTTACATTAAGAAAAAGCTTTTTGTCATAGGGTGGTGACATATATTTATATGCCGCTTCAAGAGCTTTAGTTCTGCAAAGCAGCTCAAGCTCCCATAGCTTTCCACATTCATCTGCCGCCTGAAATAATGCATCCACAGAAGGTATATCTGAATCACATGTTATTCGGCTCAGCGCTTCATGTCCCAGAATACTGCCGTCACGCAATGAGATGATTGGCTGGAACACGGTGCAGATTGCCTCATTCATAATAATATTGTTTATATCTTCTTTGATTCTGTTTTCGTCCTGCACTCTGCACCTCTCTTCAACTTTATCTGCACTGTTTTATGTTTGAGCTATTCCTTTTTTTGCCCAAGTCATTCACGTTCGCCCGAGTTATTCACGTTCGCCCGAGCACTCATGTTCGATTGAATCACTCATGTTCGATCGAATCACTCATGTTCGATCGAATCACTCATGTAAACCTGATTCACTCATGTTCGTTTATCACTCATAATCAGTGTAATTCATTGTATAGCAAGATTATGATAACTGAATGCATTAATCTGTTAAATCTTTGTAAGAATAATAAGTTCATTACAAATTGATTGCTTTGACAAGTTTGCTTTGCAGGTACCGCTTAAGTACTTTCATACACAAAAAAGCAGACCACCTTATCAGGATGTTCTGCTTATTCTGCCCTGTATAAAAAGTTGTTACCCAATCAGCTTCAGCGTGCCAAAACGCCAAACCTTGCTGTTATACTCCTCCAGTGCTGCTCCGCAAAAATCACACTTCTTGCTGCCTAGACTGGTCACCGGTGCTCCGCAGTTCGGACAGGTCACGCCAGCTGCTGTATCTTTTGTCTGGTTTGCTTTTTCTGAATCCTGGATATATATTAGTTCAAAGGAATACTTGCTCTGCTTCAGATCAACCTTGGAGCCTTCAAACATATGACCGTCTCTTTCCTTCCAGGTCATACAGCCAACGGATGCCTGCATCTTAATTACACAGTTTCCGCTATGTCTTTTATAGTTTACGATCTCGACCTCATGTACCGTTATATCATCATAAATCGTTCTGACTCCGCCGTTCTCATCATCCTGAATCGATAATATGACCTGATTTTTCAGGTCCTCGTTAACATCCTGAGGTAATAAAGACAAATCATGATTGCTCATGGCAAGCAGCATACTCTTAATAGTGTTTTTTGCTTTCAACTGATACTCGCTCCAATTGAAATGCGGAAAATGTAAACGTATCATAGGCATATAGAGGTTGGTCGCAGAAGCCACCTGTTTTGGCCTGCTGCTTTCCACCCACTCAACATCCTGAATGATGTCCGCTAATTTTTGATCTCCTACAACATCCTTGTATGCTTTCTTGATTGAATTTTTTGTGTTGATTACAAAAACTGCTATACCTGCAAAAACAGCACCAAGAATCACCAGTATAACCAAAATCATTATCATAATTCTGCCCCCGAAAGTAGTATTTTCTCTTATCCTTTGTAGTATACCCGATTCATTTCACTTCTACAAGCGGATTATCATATCTGTTACTTTATTCAATTCCTTTAAAATGTATCAACGACCACCCGGTCATGACAGCAACAAAATGTCATGACATAACAAAATGTCATGACGTAAAAAAATGTCATGACGTAATAAAATGTCATGAAAAAAGAGCAGTCAGGATAACCGCTCTTTAAATGCTTCATAACCAAAGGAACGTACACAGCGTATATTTCCGGAAATATCGGCTGCTGCGATCGATGGCAGCTGCATCCCGTTAAAGGTATTATTCTTTACCATGGAGTAGATTGCCATATCACAAAAAATCAGTCTCTCACCGATCTTTAATTCGTGGTCAAAGGAGTAATCTCCGATGATGTCGCCTGCAAGACAGGTCTGTCCGCCAAGCCGATAAGTAAATGCCTTTTCTTCCGGTCTTCCGGCCCCGAGTATCTCAGGGCGGTATGGCATCTCAAGGACATCCGGCATATGACAGGCTGCAGAAACATCTAAAATGGCATTCGTAACATCGTTCACCGTCAGATCCAGCACAGTACCAACCAGGAAGCCCGCCTGCAAAGCTACTGCTTCCCCAGGCTCCAGATAGACCTCCACCTTGTATTTGTCCTTAAATCGAATAATTGCTTCAACCAGCCGTTCTACATCATAATCCGCTCTGGTAATATGATGACCGCCTCCAAAATTCACCCATTCCATAGCAGGCAGGAATTCTCCGAAATTCTCTTCAACAGCTTGCAGAGTCTCAAGCAGCGCATCGCTGTTCTGCTCACAGAGCGTGTGAAAATGCAGCCCGCTGATTCCCTGCAGCAGATCCTTTCTAAAGTTCGCCTTTGTCACGCCAAGTCTGGAGCCTTTATAGCAAGGGTCATAGATGGCATGCTCCTGTGTGGTATGCTCCGGATTGATTCTTATACCAAAGCTGGGTTTTCTGTGCGTTTTTCCGTCTTCACCCATTGTCTCCCTTACGGCAGCCAATGCTTTTTCCTGAAAATGCTCCCACTGTGAAAAGGAATTAAAGATAATGTGATCTGCCAGCTTTAAAACTTCATCAAATTCGTCATCCTTGAAGGCTGTCGAAAAGACATGTGTCTCTTTACCCATCAGCTCAGCTCCAAGCTTTGCTTCATACAGACCGCTTGCCGCACTGCCGCTGATGTATTTTGCAATGACCGGATACAGCTCGAACATTGAAAAAGCCTTCTGAGCCAGCAAGATCCTGCAGCCAGCTTTTTCTTCCACATCACTTAGAATCCGCAGGTTTTCTAAAAGCAGAGCCTCATCAACCATGTAAAAGGGAGAAGAAAGTGCTGTCTCTTCCATCTGCCGTTTCATCATTTCAATCCGGCTGCGGCGTATCTTCTGGCTCTCCTGCACGCTTTCTATTACTTTCTCCATACACGTTCTCCCTTCCTGTCTTTTATCGTTTTATCATTTTATCTTTTTATCTTTTGATGTGGGTGTCAAAAATCTTCAACCTACTAAAAATGTCAATTTGCACAAAGACAAATGAACGAATGCGCCTATGGAAATATAGTAGAGATTCTTTTCTCCTATACTTTGTGCTTTATCAGAAAAAAGATCTGTTTGAGCGCAGCGAGTTATCTTTTTTCTGATAGATTTAGCACTAAACATAGGAGAATTAGAATCTCTTCTATATTGAAATCGAAGCAATGAGTCATTTGGCTTTGTGCAAATTGACGCTTGCTTACTTTATATCATTAATCGACCATTGTCGGTGCAAAGTCTTCCACCCAGGGAAGTCCCCACTTATTAAGTGCTTCCATGAATGGGTCCGGATCGAACTCTTCTATATTGTGAACGCCTGGTTTGTTCCATTTTCCTGTCATCAGCATCATGGCTCCGATCATTGCAGGAACACCTGTTGTATAGGAAATTGCCTGACTCTCCACTTCGCGGTAGCACTCTTCATGGTCACAGACATTGTAAACATAGTAAGATACTTCTTTTCCGTCCTTAAGTCCTGTATAGATACAGCCGATATTCGTCTTGCCCTTTGTGCGAGGTCCAAGAGAAGCAGGATCTGGAAGCACCGCCTTTAAGAACTGCAGCGGAACGATCTGCATGCCATTATAATCGATCGGCACGATGGATGTCATTCCAACATTTTCAAGGCATTTTAAGTGTGTCAGATAGCTTTGACCAAAGGTCATAAAGAAACGAATTCTTTTAACGCCCTTGATGTTCAGTGCAAGACTCTCGATCTCTTCGTGGTGGAGCAGGTACATGTCTTTCTCTCCGACCTGCGGGAAATTGTAGACACGTTTGATTTCCATCGGCTTTGTCTCGATCTCTTTCCCGTTCTCCCAGTAGCTGCCGTTGGCTGACACTTCGCGGATATTGATTTCCGGGTTGAAGTTGGTCGCAAAAGGATATCCATGGTCACCTGCGTTACAGTCAAGAATATCAATGGTATGAATCTCATCAAAGTAGTGCTTCATGGCATAAGCAGAGAAAACACCTGTTACGCCCGGATCAAAGCCACTGCCAAGAAGTGCCGTGATTCCAGCCTTCTCGAATTTTTCACGATACGCCCACTGCCAGCTGTACTCGAACTTCGCAGTATCAATCGGCTCATAATTCGCCGTATCCACATAACTGGTCTTTGTTGCAAGGCAGGCATCCATAATGGTAAGATCCTGATAAGGAAGTCCCAGATTAAGAACCAGGTCCGGCTTAAAATTGTCGATCAGTGCGATGAGCTCATCCACATGATCTGCATCGACCTGTGCGGTATGAATGATGGTCTTGCCGCCATCCAGCTTTGCTTTTAAAGCATCACATTTGCTTTTTGTTCTGCTTGCTATCATTATTTCCGAAAATACTTCACTGTTCTGGCAGCATTTGTGAATTGCCACACTGGCAACACCGCCGCAGCCGATAATTAACGCTTTTCCCATGATATGCCTCCATTTCTACGACTGAATATGTAGGAGCTGCTGTCTGCTCAGGCTCTGGCGTAGTACAAAGCCTTTTTTCTCCTGTGCCTGTTGTAATCCTTCTCTATATTTATACTTATGAAGTAATGCTTCTTTATTCCTTATTTCCTGTGACAAGGCCGATGACCTGTTGATCTTTGCAATCTGCCGACTGACAATCTGCCCGGTAATTTTGTTCACTCTGCTTCTTCCACATCTTCGAGCATCTGTTCCACGTAGTTTGGCAGGTAAAAAGCTCCCTGGTGCAGATTGGTGTTATAGTACCTTGTCTTTAGTCCAAGAGCATTCCATTTGGCAGCATCGATGTCTCTCTGCGGATGATACTTTTTTGAAGCAAACCCAAAGAGCCAGTGACCAGATGGATAGCTGGGAATATGCGCCTGATACACACGACTGATCGGGAAGGATTCTATGATCCTTCGATGTGCACGCTTCATTGCTACCGCATCCTCCTCATAAAATGGGCTTTCATGCTGATTGACCATGATTCCGTCACTTTTCAGTGCTTTGTAGCAGTTCCCATAGAATTCTCTGGTGAACAGCCCTTCTCCCGGCCCAAAAGGATCCGTTGAGTCAACTATGATCAAGTCATATTCATTCTCTTTTTTTCTGATATATTTCAGACCGTCTTCAAAATACATATTGATTCTGTCGTCATCAAAGCCGCAGGCTGTCAGCGGCAGATATTTTTTACAGACTTCTACGACCATCTCATCGATTTCGACAAGATCAATGCGTTTGATGGTCTTATACCTTGTCAGCTCACGCAGCACGCCGCCGTCACCGGCACCTATGATCAGCACAGTCTCAACACATGGATGAACTGCCATTGGAACATGGGTAATCATTTCATGATAGATGAATTCATCCTTTTCCGTCAGCATCATAAACCCGTCCAATGTCAGAAATTTACCGAATTCTTTTGATTCAAAGATGTCTATCCTTTGAAACTCGCTGTTTCCTGTATACAGCTGTTTGTCCACTTTGATGGACAGCTTGACTGTGCTTGTATGTTTTTCACTAAACCACAATTCCATCAGCGGACTCCTTTCATTACATTCAGTCTGGTAATCTCCATATCCTCGGGTCCTGTCAGCGAGCTGCCCTTTTCCTTTGAATACGTGATATAGTCAATGATCTCTCTTGTAATTTTCTCACCTGGTGCAAGAATCGGAATGCCGGGCGGATAGCACATAACGAACTCACAGCAGATACCGCCGATGCTCTCCTCCAGGGTCAGACTGGTCTTGTCTGCATAAAATGCTTCCTGCGGTGAACAAGCCACCACCGGATTGATATACTCATGTGACTGCAGTTCACCTTTACCGCTCCTGCCCTTATCAAGGTAATAACGTCTTCTGATCTCAGACAGTGCACCGATCAGCCGCTCAATATTCTTCTTAGTATCACCGACCGAGATATAAGCAAGCAGATTGCCAAGGTCACCGAACTCTATCTGAATTTCATATTCATCCCGAAGCAGATTATAGACTTCAATACCGGCAAGTCCGATACCCAGTGTATTGACCGATAATTTTGTCACATCAAAGTCATAGATGGAATCTCCATTGATGAGCTCTCTGGAATAGGCATAATAATCACCGATCTGGTTGATTTCCTCTCTTGCGTATTCTGCAAGCATCGTTACCTTTTCAAAGATTTCCCTGCCGTTTTGACTTAAATTTCTCCTGGACAGATCAAGACTTGACAGCAAAAGATAGGATCCGCTGGTCGTCTGTGTCAGGTTTATGACCTGACGCACATAGTTTGCATTAACATCCTTACCGCACAGCAAAAAGGAGCTTTGTGTCAGGGAACCGCCTGATTTATGCATACTTGCAGAGGCGAAATCGGCACCTGCTGCCATGGCCGAGACAGGCATATTTTCACCAAAGTAAAAGTGGGTTCCGTGAGCTTCATCCACCAGCACCTTCATACCATGTTCATGCGCCAGCTTTGTAATTTCTTTTAAATTGGAGCAGATCCCGTAATAAGTCGGGTTATTCACAAAGACTGCCTTGGCATCCGGATTTGCAAGAATTGCAGCCTTAACATCAGCTACCGTCATGCCCAGTGAGATACCTAACTGCTCGTTGGTCTGCGGATTGATATACACCGGTATCGCTCCGCACAGTACCAGGGCATTGATAGCGCTCCTGTGTACATTCCGTGGCATGATGATCTTATCCTTGGCCTTCAAGACAGATAAAATCATGGCCTGTACAGACGAGGTCGTACCGCCGACCATAAAGAAGGCATGTGCCGCACCAAATGCTTCTGCTGCCAGTTCTTCTGCTTCTCTTATGACACTGATAGGGTGACATAGATTGTCAAGCAGCTTCATCGAGTTGACATCCACTGTCATACAGCGCTCTCCAAGAAAATCTGTGAGCTCTTTATTACCTTTTCCACGTTTATGGCCCGGAACATCAAAGGGAACCAGACGCATACTTTTTAATTCTTCCAAAGCCTCATAGATCGGTGCTTTTCTCTGGTCCATCGCATTTCCTTTCTAATAAACATTCATTCCGCTGAATATCTCGATCATTTCCCTGCGAAGGCTGTTCGTTATATTTAATCTTGTTTTTGGTTCAAGCTCGTACACATCCTGTTTGAACAGATAATTCTGCAGATCTACTTCCTTAATCAGCATCTTTGTGTGGAACAGATTTGCCTGATACATATTGATGTCAATGGCATCGTAACGCTCCAGTGTCTTGGCATCGATATAGTCCTGTATGGATGTGATCTTATGGTCAATATAAAGCTTCTTCCCGCCCATGTCACGTGTAAAGCCTCTGACACGGTAGTCCATCGTGATGATATCAGAATCAAAGCTTCCGATCAGAAAATCAAGTGTTGAAAGCGGCGTGACCTCCCCACAGGTCGCAACATCAATGTCAACACGGAATGTCGCAATTGAATTTTCCGGATGATATTCCGGATAGGTATGCACCGTCACATGGCTTTTATCAAGATGCGCCACAACAGTATTTCCGCTCTGCGCTGCCGCCATAGCCTCTTCTGCAATCAGAAAAGTTACGCTTGCACCCTGCGGTTCATAATCCTGCTTTGCCACATTTAAAACCGTTGCACCAATCATCTCTGTGACCTTGTACAGAATACTTGTCAAGCGGTCCGAATTATACTGTTCGTCAATGTAGCTGATATAATCCCTTTGTTCGCGTTCTGACTTTGCATAACATACATCGTAAATATTAAAACTTAACGATTTTGTCAGATTGTTAAATCCATATAGCTTCAGCTTGTTTTCCATATGATCCCCCTGCCTGTTTGATTCTTTTGAAAACTTTTATGACTTTATGATTATTTATTTCAAAACACAAAAAAAGTACCGCGTCTATGCGATACTCATCACTTGCTCTAATTGATGAATTACGTGCAGCAAAACCTTATGCTGTTGTAATTCACCTATCTCATTTCAGAGTCTTATGTAGCAAGAACTACCTTCACCACTCTTATTGATCGTTTCACAAGTGTGTATCTTATACACGTTTGGTTATTAAGTAACCATCTTATAAAATTTGAGCTTCTAACTCAATCAATAATGCAGTTTTCACTGCGTTCGGCAGTTGACCCGGCTGTCCGTCTGGCCTTGGCTCAGAAGTTCTGAGCGGTCAATATGTTCTCGTCGAAAATACACCGACTCTTTAAACTAGTGCGATTATATAATCATTTAGAAAGTTTGTCAAGATAAAATTTTTTATTTACTACCATAAAACTTGTTCTGTACCTAACGCTGTCTGTTATACCCATTATTCACCGTTTTTATGGATTTATCCAGATTATTTTTCTATTGAAAATCTGCCGGATCAGGCCTTTTGATCTGCTGTGCCGGAATTAATGGAATCTTTCGTCAGCAGGAGTATCCTCTAATTAAAAAAACACAATTTATAAACATTTAACATGTATTATACCTATATGCTATTGTTAAATCTTTGTAAAAATTCAATGGCTTATCTGATAAATGATTGAAACCATGAAGGTTATTTAATGAAAGTACTTTTTAAAAGGATATTGGTTCTGTTTCTGATTTCTGCTACCGCTGCATTTACCGGCTGCTCTTCGCAAACTGCTGAAAATGGAACAGGCAACAATGTATCTGTAGTTGAATCTGATGATTCTTCTGCTTCCGATGACAGTTCAACTACTGATTCCTCTGGGACAGATGCTTCAGAAAACAATACTGCAGCAACAGGAAGTGAGGCCGCAGCAACTGTTACGCCTATTGAAACCACTGCTTTTGAGGTTCCTTCCGATCTTGTGAGCGGAACATCAGACAGTGCTGATACGACCATAACCCTGCAGGGTGATTTTGCAGTTATAGATGGCAGCGGTGCTTCCAGTGACGGAAGTGTTGTTACCATTACTTCTTCCGGAACTTATCTGCTCACCGGTACTTTGCAGGACGGACAGATTATAGTTAATACGAATGACGAGAAAAAAGTAGAGCTTATTCTGAATGGTGTCGATATTACCTGCAGCAATTCCTCTGCAATCTATGTAATCAATTCGCCGAAGAAAACTGTTCTTACACTGGCAGAAGGCTCTGTTAATCTGATCCAGGATGGTGCATCATATGCAGATGTCGCTGCTGATGATGAAAGTGATTTACCGAGTGCTGCAATTTACAGTAAGGATGATCTCGTTATAGAAGGCAGCGGATCTCTTTATGTTACAGGAAATTATGCCAAAGGTATTCAATCAAAGGATGACCTTGAAATAAACGGCGGAAATATCTATGTTTCTGCAGTTGATGACGGAATAAGAGGAAAGGACTCTGTGACAATAACAGCAGGCAATATTACCATAGAAGCAGGCGCAGACGGAATTCACTCTAACAACGAGACAGATGAGGGTAAAGGTTATGTCCTGATTGAAGACGGAACAATCTCTATAACTGCATCTCAGGATGGAATACAGGCTGTTACTGATCTTACGGTCAACGGCGGAACCATTGCAATCGTGACCGGAGGCGGAAGTGTAAACGGTGCCGTACATTCTACTGAATGGGGCAACTGGGGCAGAGGAAGTCAGGGACCCGGACAGCAGCAGGATACTACGACCAGCAATTCTGCTGACACTTCGGATACAACAAGCGCCAAGGCAATAAAAGCAACAAATAATGTTACAATCAATGGAGGATACATTTCCATCGACTCCTCAGATGACGCTATTCACGGCGGTAGCACCGTTACAGTCAATGACGGTTCTATCTATATCTCCTCCGGAGACGACGGGATTCATTCAGATGATGTACTTGTTGTCGCAGGCGGAACAACTGTCGTTGCTAAAAGTTATGAAGGTTTTGAAGCTGTTGATCTGAATATCAACGGCGGCACAAACCTGATTACTTCTACGGATGACGGCACCAATGCTGCCGGCGGTGTTGATAGTTCAGCTACCTCCAACAGAGAATGGGGAGGCGGCGGTATGATGTCTTCTTCTACCGGTACAACGACCATCACCGGTGGATACACTGTAGTAAATGCAGATGGTGACGGTATTGATTCCAATGGAAGTATAACCATGACAGGGGGCACTATTATAGTCTAATAGTCTATGGTCCTACCGATAACATGAACGGTGCACTTGATTATGACAGCAGCTTTACTTTAACTGGCGGCACCGTTGTTGCACTCGGAAGCAGCGGCATGGCACAGAGCGTATCCTCTTCAGATCAAGGTGTTCTGGCATTTACCGTCAGCATGGCAGAGAACACGATCCTTAATGTTCAGGACAGTAACGGAAATGACCTTCTCACTGTTGCTTCACCAAAGTCATATAGCTGCGCAGTTTTCACCTCACCGGATCTGGTAAGCGGAGAAAGCTATACAGTATATTCAGGCGGCAGCTATTCTGTTGAAAGCGTAAACGGAGTATACTCAGGCGGAACCTATACAGACGGAACTAAGTTAGGCAGTATTGATGCTTCGTAACTCATATGTTCTATATTCTTTATAAAATAAAAGGGGGACATTGTCTGATGTCCCCCTTCTTGTATCAATTTATTTAGCATTTGCTGCCGCAAACATCGCCGCTATCTCATCGGCACTCAGCTGTTTGTTCGGATCATACCCTGCTGCGTTCGTATCAGGAACCGCAGAGGTGACTGCTGAAGGAATTACTTCCTTTATTGGCGGTGCCGGTTCTGCAGCAGGTGCAGCACTTCCGGCTCCTGCTGCCGCAAACATCGCCGCTATCTCGTCGGCGCTCAGCGAGCGATTAGGATCTGCAGACGAAGGCGGGAGCACTTCTTTTGTGGTCTGCAAAACTGGTATATCTGCCGGTTCTGGTTTCTCTGGCAGGACTTCTTTGTATACCGGTTCTGGTTTGTCTGGCAGGACTTCTTTGTATGCTGATTCTGGTTTGTCTGGCAGGACTTCTTTTTCTTTTTCCATGACTACTGACTGAATCCCGGTTTCCTGAATCATGTCAATCTTATCATTGATTCGTTCCTGAATCATAGAAAGCTGAATGATCTGTTCTCCGAGCAGATGAAGCCCTTCCAGAATTCTGTCTGTATCTGTTTCGCTCTGCAAAAGAAGATCATGCGTATTTGCTTTCACGCTGTCTGCAACCTGTTTTGCGTTTTCCTTGTTGTATTTTACGACCGCTTTAAGTGCATTGTTCTGATATTGATAGTTTTCTGTGTCCTGATCTAAAATCTGCTGCTGAATCTGAAGCAGCTGTTTTCCGGGAACATTTTCAGCGCTTTTCTCTGCTGCAAGCATCAACTGCTGAATTCTGTCACTAATCTGCCCCATCTGATATAAAAGCTCTTTATAATGATCTTCTCCTGCCAGTGTATTTTTCTTTACTGCTGTATAGGATGCTTTCTCAATTTTCTGTATTTCCTCAAGATATGGCGCAAGCTTTTCTTTTTCTGGTTCATCTGAAGGTTTGCTTCCTTTTTGCAGCTCACTCATGAAGAAGAGTATGTCCTCATGCAGCTTGTCAACAAGCAGATACCCGGATATCAGCAGCACTGCAACAGAACCTAGTACAGCAAGATAATCCTCCCGGAGCTCCAAAAGTACAAAAGCGGATAAAAAGACGGCTGCTAAAAAAAATAATATATAGAAAATACTTATGTTGAATTTTTTATTCACCAAGACGCCTCCTTCAGTTATTTACAACAGTTATTTTCATGTAAAAATATTTTTTGCATATTATAATGTTTATATGTTTATATCGACACAATACTGCAAATTGATTATATCT
>QKDK01000390.1 GCA_003252135.1 Clostridia bacterium | reverse complement strand
AGCGATCAGAATCTGCCTGACAAGACCGGATATATTCAAAACACAGCTGAGGGCAATTTACCGTGCCAGTGCTTATGGAAATCTTTCTATCATGTATCCCATGATCATATCATTGGATGAAATCAGACAGATCAAACAGCTCTCAAAGCAGGTCAGAGATGAACTGAAGCAGGAAAACATGAAGATTGGTAATGTAGAAGAAGGAATCATGATTGAAACACCGGCAGCAGCGATCATGAGCGATGAGTTTGCTAAAGAGGTTGATTTTTTCAGTATCGGAACAAATGACCTTACGCAGTATACACTGGCAATCGACCGTCAGAATGAAAAAGCAGATGCTTTCTATGACCCACATCATCCGGCAGTCCTTCGTATGATACGCTCAGTTGTTGAAAATGCGCATAATGCCGGTATCTGGGCAAGAATCTGCGGTGAGCTTGGAGGAGACCTGACACTGACAGAGACATTTTTAAAGATGGGTGTTGATGAATTGTCTGTATCTCCCGGTAAGATACTTCCTCTTCGGAAAAAGATACGGGAAACGGATACCAGAAAATAATCTATTACTTGGTTCAGATAAAAGTAATGGCTCAACGAGTGAGTTGGCAGTAATAAATGAAAGTCGAAAAAGGGTGCGCCAAATTTGGTACACCCTTTCATTCATGTGCCTGGCTGGCGCATGGTTTCAAGTATCTATTGATTTTTCTTTATATAGATCTTCAGAGCTTTGATCAGCAGTATCAATGTATATACACATAATACGGCAAGACCACCTAAAACTATTATTTGGATGGCAGCGATCACAAGGGTAAAAGAACTGCGATATTCTCACTGAGGGCTCGAATATCTTGTTCTTTACTTATTTTTTGTGATGCCATAAAGCGGCATCATGTTATGAATGTTATGAAGTGTGAAATATAGGTAACATAGAGTAAGCACAATAACCATAATGTACTATAAAAGACATAATAAGCAATAATTAACAATATATAACTGATGGTGCCAGGGGCGAATAGCCATATATCAGCTATAGCAAGGTCAATTTACGAAAGAGGACTATTCGACCCTCACATCATAACTGCATTATATATACATGTTCACTACCTGTTTTGTTTTTTTGCAAAATTAATTATAGCAAATCAAAGATAAGATACGATGCTTACTTTTCAATTCTGTGCTTAAAGAAAATATTTAAAAATTAATTTATTTCAGGACAGATTTCAAAGTATGGTGTAAAATAAGGCAATGAGACAGATACAGTAATGGTGTAAAATGACTAAGAAAAAATCAAAAAGAGAAAAGAGAAACAAAGAAAGAAGGAATACACATGAAGGTTTCAATCATTCAGACAGGAATCAGGAATAGGGAATCAAAAAGGGAGCGAATAGAAAGAGTCAATGAAATTCTGCTGACCTTACAGCAAAGTAATTTTTCGCCAGATCTGATCATACTTCCTGAGGTCTGGGCTTGCGGATTTTTAAACTTCAGTGATTATCAAGCATGCGCTGAGGAACCAGACGGACCTTTTTTTATGAAAATGCAGGAATTGTCAGTTAGATTTGGCTGCATGATACACACTGGCAGCTTTATTGAAAAGGACAATGGCAGGTTATATAACACTTCCCTATTGTTTGACAGTCAAGGCAGTCTGCTTGCAAAGTATAGAAAGGTGCATCTGTTCGGATTTGAATCAGAGGAACAAAAGCTCCTTACCAGAGGAGAAGAAATCATAACAGTACAAACTGAGTTTGGGGTGATCGGTATGGCTACATGCTATGATCTGCGCTTTCCTGAGCAATTCCGGCTTATGGCAGATAAAGACACTGATATTTGTCTGGTGTCATCAGCATGGCCGATGCAGCGGCTGAACCATTGGCGATTATTCAATCAGGTCAGAGCGCTGGAAAATCAGTGCTTTTTGATATCCTGTAATTGCAGTTTTGAGAGTGAAGGTTCAGCTTTCGCAGGGCACAGCATGTGCGTATCACCGGTTGGTGATATCCTTTATGAAGCCGGAGAGGAGCCGGTTGTCCTGAATGTACATATAGACCCGGAGCAGAGCAGGAAATACAAAGAGACATTTCCTGCTCTGCAGGACAGGATTTCGTTATAAAAGGGAAGTGCCTGTTATGACATTGACTTTTAAATCAGGCAAACTCTTAAGTATTACATTGATTTGAGTATTTCATGGCGTACAGTCTCGTCCATTTGCAGTTGATGAGGCATTGAAGGCATTCTTTGCACTGGTAGATGTTTACTATGTCATCCCTGCTGGTTCCGGACTCCCATAGGGTATTGTGAAGTACTTTGGGCGGGCAGATATCCGTACAGATTCTACAGGACATACAGTCGGATACTGCCCTTTGAGAAACTGCCACTGTACAAGGCATATTTGTAAGAACAGTACACATGGATATAGCACTGCCATATTCTTTTGTTACCAGCAGGTTGTTTTTACCGATCCATCCAATTCCTGAAAGAACTGCCACTGTTTTGTGGGGAAATACAGAAGTCTTTGTACTCTTGTCAAAGGTATCTGTCAGATTTCTCTCGGACTGTGCAAATGCTTTATACCCATGCTGGGCTATAAACTCAGCAGTCCACTCGGCAGTTTCATCTGTAAACCGTTCTTTATCGCAGAATTCTCCATATTCAACACTGCTTTGATCCAGCTGTGCATAGATATAATCAGGATCCAAAGGAATATAAAGGAGAATCGCAAAACGATACCCGCGATTCTCTTTAAAAGTGTAAGAGGAGATATCAACTGCTTTTACTTTAATATCCTTACTTCGTTTTACCAGCTCATCCAGTAATTCATCATATGGTTTCAAGTCATCACCTCCTAAATGGAATTAATTTTCATCACTATATTCGATTGTAAATTTTTTCATATCAAATGTCAAACATCAAATAAAAATGGTTTTGCAACCAATAATTGCATAACAGTTGCTAGAAAATGGGCCTGCATTACATTATAATGGTGTCTGAAGCAGTAGTGAAAAGCAGTAGTGAAAAGCAGTAGTGAAAAGCAGTAGTGAAAAGCAGTGATAAACGGTATGTGTAGAAGAAAGGATAACATGGTCGAAGAAAAGATTAAACATTACAGAAATAAAAGTAATCTGTCGCAGGAATCACTGGCTGAACTCGTAGGAGTCAGCAGACAGGCTGTAACCAGATGGGAAGCCGGGCAGTCAATGCCAAGTATGGAAAACATGATAAAACTTTCGGAGATATTTGCAGTGTCGATGGATGAATTCACAGGTAATTTTAAAGATCAAAATCATGTGGAAAATGAACAGCAGACAGAGTTTGAAGCTGAGAAGCCGATTAAAAAGAAAAGAATAGCTAAGACATTTTTCATAATATGGGGAAGTTTACTGCTGGTTCTTTTGGTTGCATCAATATTCGCGATACGGTATGGTTTCCAAAACCCTGGGAAAGAAACTCTGGGTGCATGGTTGTTCACTGTTTTTAATCTGATGCTGATCCTTTTAATGGTTATTATTGGTGGATATGTAATCTATCTTTTAATCCGCTACTTGAAGAAAAATGGATAATAATGTATAAAAAACTCCTTATCAGCAGGTCGCAGACTGATAAGGAGCTTTTTTTGCTTCAACATTTCAATAAACGATTTCATTAAAAGAAAAAAAGAAAACAGGAAGTCCATACGGTCATTCGCTAAGTGTTGGATCTATCACTTCACCGATGAACAGTACATTTTCATTCCGGTCGCGCACCACATAGGCAAAGGGACGGTCAAGGACAAAATTAATTTCCGGCGGTGTATCCGTCATCAGACTGGTGGTAGCAAAAGCCATTATTGTATAAGCCGCGGCTTCAATTCCTTCTTCATCGATACCGACATGCGTGCCCTGCTCGATCTGACCAACATAGATTGGATTTACAGTGTCGGTAACAATGGAATCAAACTGTGCATTTTGCGGATCAAAAGCAAGTTCCATACCCATATCTTTCAGGGCAGGAATCAGATCCATCTTCGTGTCATAGGAGAACTTTGGTAGGCTGTAGTGAAGGAGAGCCAGAGTATCAGTCGAGGTATTATCAAGTATTTCTGTCAGTATCTCTGGAGTTGTCATCAGTTCTTTTGGCGTTGTACCTTCGTTTGGAAGAACAAAGGTTACGCTTCCAGCCAAGTCTAAAAGCGGTATGGTCGCAGTCATATAATCATCGGCTATATAGTAGCTGTTCGTTGTATCACTGGTATTGATGAATTCGGAAGTAACATCCGAACCGTTTGACAGATGAAAGTTTTTTGTATCGGTCTGAGCCGTATCAAAGGTGAGTGACCAGTGCGCTTTAAAATATAAGGTATTAATAATGGCAAGGACATTGTCTTCATTGACCTGAATATCAGGAGCCAGAAGGCCCTGCGTGTTTGTTTTGATCCATTCTGTCATATCACTTCCGGCATTCGGGTCTGAAAAGTCAGTTGTGAAAAGGGAAGCATAAAAATGATCCGATGCCGTTGTTAAGAAATCCTCGTTGAAATTATATAGTTTATTCAGCCACAGAGAGTTGGCAATCAGGCTGGTAGAAGTCTCATTGG
>QKDK01000152.1 GCA_003252135.1 Clostridia bacterium | reverse complement strand
AATATGGAAAATCAGCCTTATTCACGGGAAGGGGTGAGAAAGCATGAAGAATTTCATATATAAGTATGGTTCCATTGATGAGCTGAGGGAATTTACCGAATATGGTGAGTTTGCAAAGTACAGGCAAAAAGCTGAGTCAGTATTGATACAGATATATTCTGCGAAAAATGAACAGTTGCTGCTGAATCAGATAACAGGTGAACTCCAAAGGCTGATTCCCTGCGGTGTTATTGTCGGTACAACAACAGTCGGGGAAATCATGAACGGTGAGCTTTTGCTCAATGAAATTATTCTTTCTTTCTCGGTATTTAAAAAGACAAAACTTACCAGGGTACATTGCTGCTGTGATGAGATCAATGAAGAGGCAGCAGGTGAGCTGCTGATCAGACAGATTAGTATGTCAGGGGACTGCATTGCTGGTGTAATGATTTTAGCTACGACTCTTACCGTTGATGCTGCTAAGGTACTGAAAAGTCTGTCAAAGGACAGGCTCTCATTTCCTGTCTTTGGAGGAGGGGCAGGAGTTTATGATACATCAAGGAATTCTGTGGTTTTTGATGAGACCAGTTGCTTCAGGAAGGGCCTGATAGCAGTCATCTTTCTGGGGAGTCAATGCAGTATAGAATGCAGGACAAGTCTTGGCTGGCGTAGTTTAAGTCAGGAGATGACGATCACAAAAGCCGAAGGGATGGTCGTCAGAAAAGTTGATGACATGGATGGTTTTGACCTATATCATAAATACCTTAATATAAATAATGACGGAAGTTTCTTTCAGAATGTTTTGGAATTTCCATTCCTGATAGAAAGGAACGGCTATACACTGGCAAGAGTTCCGTTTTATGCTCATGAAGATAATTCTATTGAGTTCGTCTCGGATATTATACAGGGTGAGCGCTTCAGGATAGGATACGGTGACCCTGAAATCATGCTTTTGGAGTCAGAAGAGATCAGGAAATCCATGGATGAATTTGAGCCGGATGCCATAATGCTGTTCGCATGTATCTGCAGGCGATTCCTTCTCCAGACGGATGTTGATCGGGAAATGCAGCCGTTTCAATGCATTGCACCGACCAGCGGTTTCTTTACTTATGGAGAATTCTACAGTGTCGATCATGAGATCAAGCTGCAAAATGCTTCCATAGTGGTCGTTGGGATAAAAGAAACATATGGAAGAAAAAACAGGAAGGAAGATGAAAAAAAGATATGCAGGGAGGTAACTGATGATCTTTATAGTGATAAGCATAACAGGATCATTTCGCATCTTCTGCATTTTATCAAGGTGCTCTCTAGTGACCTGGAGGAATCAAATCAGGAGCTGATAAAGCTTTCTGAAATTGATAAGACGACCATGATCTATAACAGGAGAAAGCTCGATGGGATTTTAGATCGTGAGATGGCACTGAGCAGGGCGCAGAGAACAAGAATGACTGTAATTATGTTTGACATTGACTATTATAAAGAAGTGAATGACCGTTATGGTCATCTCACGGGCGATAAAGTGCTTGTAGAGCTTGCAGAAATGCTGCTATCCTCCATTCGGCGCAATGATTTTGTCGGCAGATGGGGCGGTGAAGAATTTCTTATGATTTTGCCGATAACTGACACATCGAGTGCAATTGGTCTGGCTGAACGTGTAAGAAAGGAAATTGACAAGCATATATTTGATGGCGGGGTAAAAGGAGGGCTGCATCTGACCTGCAGCCTTGGAGTCGCAGAGCTGAAAGCGGAGGATACGGTGGAATCACTTATTGGAAGAGCAGACAGAGCGCTGTATGCAGCCAAGGAAAAGGGCAGGAACTGCGTTATCGCAGCAGACTGACAATATCAGATATGACTGCAGGAATATGATTGTTTGTTGAACAAATAGGAACTTAGCTGATACAGAACGTCTTTTCGTGATGAGAATCTAAAAAAGACGTTCTTTCATGTCACATTAACAAACTGAACAATATAGTCCACATCTATGGGTGCATTATAGGAATGATTCATTTAGTATTAATACTTTTGTAACATTTCACAAACAAAATACAAACAAATCTGGGTTATCTTTTTACTAAGATGCAGTAAAATCAGTTATATAAAGAACATGCGTAAGTAGAACTGCAGATGAAAGATCTGTACAAGGAAAAGGAAAACAGAGGATGGATAAGAATAAAGAACAGAAACAGGGAAAGGAGCGAGTGGAATGGTCAATATAATTGTAGTTGAGGATGATGGTAAACTGAACCAGATCGTCTGCAGATATCTGAATGACAGCGGGTTTCATGCGACAGGGTGTCTGACTGCCAATGATGCTTACGAAGAAATGTACAATAATATGGTGGAACTGATCATATCTGATATTATGATGCCAGAGATTGACGGTTTTGAATTTGCCCGTACCATACGTCAGGTGAATAAGACCATACCGATTCTGTTCATGTCAGCAAAGGATGATCTGCCTTCAAAGCAAAAAGGCTTTCAGCTTGGAATCGATGATTATATGGTCAAACCGATCGAACTGGATGAACTGCTGCTCCGTGTCAGGGCATTGCTAAGACGTGCCAATATTGAAATGGAAAGAAAGCTGACCATCGGCAATCTGACACTGGATGCTGATGCTGTGAGTGCTGCGGTAAACGGCTCAGAGATACAGGTAACAACAAGAGAGTTCAACATTGTATACAAGCTGCTGTCCTATCCCAAAAAAACATTTTCCAGAGCACAGCTGATGGACGAATTCTGGGGCATTGATTCTGATACCAGTCTGCGTGCTGTTGATGTATACGTTACAAAACTAAGGGATAAATTTCAGGATTGCGATGGCTTTGATATCATTACAGTCAGAGGTATCGGATATAAGGCGGTGCTTCGATGAAAACAAAGACAGAACGTGCTGACAGAAAAAAAAGAATCGTGAACTGGTTTAAGATTTTTGTAATCACACTGTTCTTTTTCGGTATTCTGACAACAGTACAGATGATGATTCTGGGGAGATATATCGAATATCAGGATATATCGGATGGACACATTATCACAGTGCTGCTGTTCTGGGTTATATGCTCCGTGATGTTTACAGTCGTAACATCCAGACAGATGAACCGCTGGTATGAAAAGCCGATCCGTGATTTTGCAAAAGCGACCAGAGCTGTTGCGAACGGAGATTTTTCTGTGTATGTGGAACCTCTGCATTCATCGGATAAGCTGGATTATCTTGATCATATGATCATAGATTTTAATAAAATGGTGGAAGAGCTTGGCAGTATAGAAACGTTAAAAACAGATTTTATCTCCAATGTTTCTCATGAAATAAAAACACCGATCTCGGTTATACAAAGTTATGCTGAATACCTGCAAAAGGATACGCTCACCGAGGAGGAAAGAAAAGAGTATGCCAGAACAATTAGGAGCACGACCAAAAAGCTTTCTGAACTCATCACCAATATACTGAAGCTGAATAAACTGGAGAATCAGAGCATACAGCCAGAGGGAAAGATTTATGATCTGGCAAGACAGCTGACGGAATGTGTAATCTTGTACGAAGAACATATCGAACAAAAACAGATCGACTTCGAGGCAGACTTAGACGATACAGCAATGATCATGGCAGATGAGTCACTGCTTGCTCTTGTCTGGAATAATCTGTTGTCGAACGCCATAAAATTTAGCAGGAAGGGCGGAAAAATCAAGCTTCTGGAAAGACAGGAGGGTGAATTCTTTATAATAACAGTTTCAGATAATGGCTTCGGAATGAGCAAAGAGGCAGTAAAGCATATATTTGACAAATTCTACCAGGAGGATCCTTCCCATGCAACAGAAGGCAACGGTCTTGGTCTGGCACTCGTTATGCGGGTGCTTCAGCTGCATAATGCCAGGATCCAGGTGGAAAGTGAACAAGATAAGGGAGCGGTATTTACAGTGATACTTCCGGTAAACTGCTTTGAACAGTCAAAAGGGAAATTATGGTCACCTGTTTTTACCGAGAAAGTATGATAGAGCCGTGAAGCGGCAGAAGGAGAAGATACCATGGAAACTGAGCAGCGCGAGTTTGTCGCATATGACTATATACAGGTGCCGGTCCATCCGGATAAAAGCTCATTTCTTATGGACAGTTACCAGAGCTTTGGATGGCATCCGGATGAGAATATGAGACTGCCGCATACCATATCAAAAAGTCCGGAAGCAAGAATCGTGCTGCGGTTCAGAAGGAACCGTAAGATCATGAACAAGATGGAGCTTACGAGACTGCAGCGTAATTTTGAGTTCTGCCTGAAAGAGATTGATAAGCTGGAGCATTCAAAAAATTCATATGCGACCATGCTTGCTATAATCATCGGGATTACCGGTACAGCGTTTATGGCGGGTTCAGTATTCGCAGTTACCGCAGATCCTCCTTTGATTGCACTCAGCATTATGCTGGCTGTTCCTGCTTTTTTAGGATGGATACTTCCCTATTTTGTGTTTAAAAGAACAGTGCAAAAGCGCAGTCTGCTTATTGACCCACTGATTGAAGAAAAACAGGATGAGATATATTCTATCTGTGAAAAGGGCAGCCGCCTGCTGCAGCAGTGATGCGAAAACACATACAAATAGTTATTTTTGACATTGC
>QKDK01000210.1 GCA_003252135.1 Clostridia bacterium | reverse complement strand
AGACCGAATATAAGCTTGAGCTCGTCCGTAACACTTTGCTTTCCCACCCTTGTGTCAAGCTCAGCGAACTTGCTATGAATTATGGCTTTTATGATGCATTTCATCTGAGCAAGCTATTCAAGAAACAGTATGGCAGGTCACCAAGACAGTATCTGACTGAATTAAAAACAAATCAGGCATAATAGATATCATCATTTAATAGTAGTTCACGCTCTTCATGCTTTTTGATCAAATCAGAAAAAATGCTTATGAGCATTGGATCAAAAGTTCTGCCAGACTCTGCCTGCAATTTCATGAGTGTTTCATTCCGAGCCTCTTCATCGTCCCAGTTTCTTCCTGCCATCTTGCGGTCGAATGCTTCAGCAATTGCAATAATACGCGCCTGAAGGGGTATCTCGTTCTGAGAAAGCCCCTTCGGGAAACCAGATCCGTCCCACTTCTCGTGGTGTGCATAGACTGCTTCAGCCAGATCCAGCGTCCCATCAAAAAGATTCAGTATTCTATACCCGGCAGAGGTATGCTGCATCTTCATTTCTAGCTCTTTATCATCCTTCGTATCCTGTACTAACAGTATAGAATCATCCAGTATTATCTTCCCTATGTCGTGCAGATATCCCGCATCATACAATCTTTTGTTTTCCGTTTCTGACAGCTTCAGATGCTGTCCCATTGCTTTGCAGAGCACTGCCACATGAATAGAATGCTCTTTTTCTCCTTTCAGTCTTTTATGCAGTGTCTTAATGATTGTTGAAATCGTATCCTTCCCAAAACGCTTCCTGGTCAGGGCTTTATCCTTATACATTTCATACTCCGCATTTCCCATGACCTTCTCTATATTCTGTCTTTCTGCCAGTTTGGTATCAAGTCCCAATGCCATGCTGCAGTTGACTTCATTGACTTTATCTTCTGCCAGTCTGCTTCTGATTGTTTCCATAATGATTACTGCATCATCTCTTGTTGTCTCCGGCAAAAGAACGACAAATTCATCTCCGCCGATCCTGGCAATGGCTGTTTCATTACCGCAGGAATCACGAAGAATCGCAGACGCTCTTCTGATCAGTTCATCGCCCGCTGCATGCCCGAACACATCATTAACAAGCTTTAATCCATTTAAGTCAGCAAACATAATAGTCAAAGGATATTTTTTCTCTTCATCCATTTTTCTTATTTCTTCTTCCAGGCTTTGTCTGTTCTGCAGACCAGTGAGAGCATCGTGGCTATGCAGATATTCTATCCTCTCTTCATTCTTTTTGCGCTCTGTTATATCAGTAAATGTTACGACTGCTCCAATCAGCTGGTCATTCTTTCTCTGCGGATAGGAATGATATTCCACATCAAAATATGTTCCATCTGCTCTCATAAATATATCGTCCGCAGAATGATATGGCTCATTTGTCATAAGTACTTTCAAGAATTGAAGCTCTTTATCTGTTTGCATGCCTGTATCGCTGCTTTTGCTTTGCAGCATCTCGTTTATTGCCTTACCCTGCAGATCCGCCTGATCTTTATAACCCAGAATACTGACCGCTCTGTTATTGCAAAAGGTACAGATACCATCAGTATCAATACCAAAGATCCCCTCTGCAGTAGAATTCAGAATAAGCTGAAGTTCATCTTTTGTTCGGGTAAGATTTTCATTGGTATTCGAAAGTTCATTGGTGCGTTCCTGCACTTTTTCTTCAAGGTTATTCATATAACCTGACATTTTATCTGTCATTTCATTGAAAATCTCGGAAATATATCCGATTTCATCTCTTCGGTGTATGCTGACTTGCTGCGAAAGATCTCCTGCTGATATACAGTTTATGGCAACGATCAAATGGCGGATCGGTCTGAACAAATAAGTGATGACTTTGTACAAAACAACAGTAAATAACAGCAAAAAAGCAGCAACAATCATCCATGTCACCAATATATTCTGCTTAAGATCCGCCGTGGTCACCTCTTCAGGAAGTACAGAAATCACCATCCAGTTCAGTCCATTCTGCACATATTTTTCAGCATGAACATAGTACGTTATCTTATCAGCAATAATCTGATAGCTTGCCATATCATTGTATTCCAAATATGCGGTTTTCATGAACTCATTTTTTATTTCACTGATTAATGTTCTGTCAAAGCTCCCATCATCCAGTATGGTATAGTCTGTCTCGCCAAAGGAATTCCCAATCATCTCTCCTGTCTCGGTTTCCAGAATCATGGCATACCCGCCGATATTTCCAGCAGAGCTCTCTAGCTTCTGGTTGATGTCCTTCAACAGCATATGTGCACCTAAAACACCCACAAAATCACCATTTTCATCGTAGATCGGACATGATGCCGATATGGCAAGATCATTCATGAAAAAGTGCTTATAAACAGACGAAAATACGATCATATGATATTCGACAGCTTTTTTATACCAGTCCCTGTTTCTTGGGTCGAACTTTCCAGCCTGTACGGCAAGCTCACCGGCTGTAAGATCATCATTCAGCGAATAGTACCAGGAAGTTCCTTGTGTTTCAGCATTATTCACCATGATCTCAATTTCATTCTCAGCGTTTCGCCTTGCACCGTAATATTCTCCGCTGGCAGTACCAAAACTAAAGCTGTATACATCTTCATTATGTTCCAGCAAAACATTGACAAAATACTGATCGCGTTCTTTAGCATCAGCCAAATTTACTATACCGTATTCCAGAAGTGGTTTATTTACTTCACATATATGATAAGGTACCTGCAGCATGCTATCAATATCCATTACCACCTCATGATTCAGGTCATTTGACATCAATTCTGCAGTTTGTTCAGCTGAATTCATCCAATTCATAAATATTAATGCACTGATACAAAAGACCGAAAGAAGCATGCACAAAACAGAAACAAGCAGAATACTGTTTCTTATCGATAATGTGTGTATGTCATTTTTGAACGCCTTATTGCGGTCGAACGCTCCCTTATTCATTGTTTCACCTTCAATTATACATGTTTTGCAATTTATTATACACGTTATAAAATATTTTGATCGTTGTATCTTATATACTAATGTATATAGATTCTTCTGTCAAATAATTAATATGTAAAAAACCTCTATACCTTCGGATATTTTGACCTTATGACAGAAAGAACGCATCGCATTCTAACTTAAAAAGTTATTTTGCGACGCGCCCTTTTTTATTTTTATTCTAATATCCTGCCGTCAGTAGAAATTGTGACAACCTGCCAGGGAATGAACTTCCCGCTGTTTTGCAATGCCTGCTTTGCTGCAAATTCAATTCCGCCGCAGCAGGGCACTTCCATCCTCACGATTGTCACACTCTTTATATCATTGGCTCTTATGATTTCCGTAAGTTTTTCACTATAATCGCCCGCATCAAGCTTTGGACATCCGATCAGCGTTACCCTGTTATGCATGAACTGTCTGTGAAAATTACCATATGCGTAAGCTGTACAGTCAGCAGCTATCAGAAGGTTCGCGCCTTTGAAATAAGGTGCATTGACAGGTGCCAGCTTGATCTGCACAGGCCATTGCCTTAACTCACTCTCGCAAGCAGCTGCTTCACTGCTGCTATAGTTTCTTACTGTTTCACTGTTCCTGTCCTTATTCTCTTCTCTTTCAAAAATACGTGCTCTGCTGCCCGGGCATCCCATTCCCGCAGCCGGCGGCTCTTTTGATTTACTTTCCTGCTCATTTTTCTTATTCACAGCTTCTTCATCGAATGCAGCAGCCTCACGTTCTTCAAATGTTATTGCCCCTGTCGGACATACCGGAAGACAGTTGCCAAGACCGTCACAGTAATCATCACGAAGAAGCTTTGCTTTATTGTTCACCATACCGATTGCACCTTCATGACAGGCATTTGCGCACGCTCCGCATCCATTACAAAGCTCCTCATTAATTTTAATTATTTTCCTGATCATTGTTCTACCATCCTTCCAAATGTATTTGCTTTAAATTTTGCCAGCTCCTAATTTTACATGACTTACACTGTATATGTTTAAATCTTATCACTGCTATATGTTTCATTGCTTTCTGCTGTGTCTGATCTTAGTGTCATTATATTAAAGGAAATGCTTTGCGTCTGTTGTATATACAACGTAATTATTTTTTTTGCACTAAATCATATTTCGATGGATTTTCTTATCTCCTTTTCAGATTTCTAATTATTTCATTGACATTCTACCCCTGTTCAAATAGAATTCTGATGAAACTATATGAATAGTTTTTACGAGGATATTACGTATCAATAACATACGTAGGAATGAGGTATCATGAAGGATCGTTATTTATGCGATATGACCGAAGGGAAGCCGACCGGTCTGCTTCTTAAGTTTTCTGTTCCAATGCTGATCGGTAATTTGTTTCAGCAGCTGTATAACATGGTGGATTCTGTTATTGTCGGCCATTATGTCGGTGATGAGGCACTGGCTGCTGTTGGTGCGACCGGAGCCTTAAATTTCTTTTTCTTTTCCCTTGCCTTTGGTATGGCTGCCGGTGTCGGGGTCATTGTATCTCAGTATTTCGGAGCAAAAAATGAGGCCGGTGTTAAGAAAGCCATTGCTACCTCTATATATGCAATGTCTGCTTCAGCTATTATCATGGGGCTTCTTGGCGTATTGCTTGCCCGAAAGGTTTTACTCTTTATGGATACTCC
>QKDK01000305.1 GCA_003252135.1 Clostridia bacterium | reverse complement strand
GACAACTATAAAGTATTGTTTTTACAGGGCGGTGCTTCTTTACAGTTTGCCATGATTCCAATGAATCTGATGAAGAACAAGGTAGCTGACTTCATTATAACAGGTCAATGGGCTAAAAAAGCATACCAGGAAGCTAAGATTTATGGTAAGGCCAATGTACTTGCTTCTTCGGAAGATAAGACATATTCCTATATTCCGGACTGTTCTGATCTTCCCGTCAGTGAAGATGCAGATTATGTATATATATGCGAGAACAACACAATCTACGGAACAAAATATCATACCCTGCCAGACACAAAAGGTAAGATTCTGGTAGCGGATGTTTCTTCCTGCTTTTTATCGGAGCCTGTTGATGTCAGCAAATATGGTATCATATATGGCGGCGTTCAGAAAAATGTCGGACCTGCAGGTGTTGTTATTGTTATTATCCGTGAAGATCTGATCACAGAGGATACACTTCCTGGAACTCCTACCATGATGAAATATAAAATACATGCTGATGAGAAATCATTATATAATACACCTCCGGCATATGGAATCTATATATGCGGCAAGGTATTCAAGTGGTTGAAAGCCATGGGCGGACTTGAAGCCATGAAAAAGAAAAATGAAGAAAAAGCAAAGATTCTTTATGATTATCTGGATGCAAGCGCAATGTTCAAGGGCACTGTGGTAAAAAAAGACAGATCACTTATGAATGTTCCGTTTGTTACCGGGAACGAAGACCTTGATAATAAATTTGTGAAAGCTGCAAAAGCGGCTGGCTTTGAAAATTTAAAAGGACACCGTTCTGTCGGCGGAATGCGGGCAAGTATTTATAACGCAATGCCAATAGAAGGAGTAGAAGCGCTGGTTGCTTTTATGAAAAAGTTCGAAGAGGAAAACAAATAAAATCTGGGGGTATATATGTACAAGTATAAATGTTTAAATTCAATTTCACCGTTTGGTATTGATGAATTCACAAAAGATTATACAGAAACAGAGGATCTGAAACAGGCAGATGCTGTGCTTGTACGCAGCGCTTCGATGCTTGATATGGAGATTCCTTGCAATGTTCTTGCAATTGCAAGAGCAGGAGCCGGTGTTAACAATATTCCTCTTGATAAATGCGCTGAAGAAGGAATCGTTGTATTTAATACGCCAGGTGCGAATGCCAATGGTGTCAAAGAACTTGTGATTGCCGGCATGCTGTTAGCGTCAAGAGACATTACCGGTGGAATCAACTGGGTCATTGAGAACAAAGAAGATCCGGAGATAGCAAAAAAAGTCGAAAAAGAAAAAGCAAAATTTGCGGGCTGTGAACTTAAGGGTAAAAAGCTTGGTGTTATCGGACTTGGCGCAATCGGTGTTCTGGTTGCCAATGCTGCCAACAGGCTCGGTATGGAAGTGTATGGCTGCGACCCATTTATTTCCGTAGATAATGCATGGGTGCTCTCAAGGGATGTATCACATGTTAAGTCAAGAGAAGAGATTTATTCCGAATGTGATTATATTACGGTACATCCTCCGTTGATCAAAAGTGATGATCCTGTATCAAATACCTATCAGATGATTAATGCAGAAGCAATCAATAAAATGAAAAAAGGTGTAATTCTGTTAAACTTCGCAAGAGATCTTCTGGTTGATGACGATGCAATGGAAAAAGCACTGGAATCCGGGAAAATAGCAAAATATGTTACTGATTTTCCTAATGAAAGAACCGTTAAGATGAAGAATGTGATTGCAATTCCTCATCTTGGAGCATCGACAGCAGAATCTGAAGACAATTGTGCGTTCATGGCAGTCGAAGAGATCATGAGCTATCTTGAAAAAGGAACCATTAAGAACTCAGTAAATTATCCAAATCTTGATGCAGGTAATATTCTTTCAGCTTCAAGAATAACGATACTGCATAAGAATATTCCCAATATGCTCAGCCAGTTTACTTCAATTGTATCCGAAAAGAACATTAATATTGAAAATCTTTTGAACAAAAGCCGCGGAGATTATGCATATACTGTACTTGATTCAGAAAGTAAAGTATCAGATGAGACAGTGAAACGTCTGATGTCTATTGAAGGTGTGCTTAAAGTTCGCGTAATCGCGTAATGTTACGAAGTTGCTGCGGCTTGCAGCAACTTCTTTTCATTAATCGGTGATTTAAAGGCTGTAATTTTTACAAGGAAATTGTTTTAGTTGGCAAAAATCTGATAATGGATTATTATTATATTGTACCTGCAATTGCTGGTACGATATATAAAAAGTGCTATAGAAGCGCAGGAATGGGGGAAATATGAAAGCTATATCAGCAACAGTAATCAACAGGCTGCCACGCTACTACCGGTATCTTGGTGAATTGCTTGAAAATGATGTGATACGTATTTCATCAAAGGAATTAAGTGAGAAAATGAACGTAACAGCTTCACAGATCAGACAGGATTTCAACAATTTTGGAGGATTTGGACAGCAGGGTTATGGATATAATGTTTCATATCTGTATAAAGAAATCGGGAAAATACTTGGACTCGACAATAACTACAATGTCATTATAATCGGAGCAGGAAATATTGGGCAGGCGCTGGCTAATTACAGTGATTTTGAAAGAAGAGGTTTTTATATAACAGCGTTATTCGATGTAAATGAAAGTTCGGTTGGCAAAAAAATAAGAGGAATAGAAGTACTTCATATGGATAAACTGGAAGAGTACATAATGAAGAATAATGTACAGATTGCAGCACTTACCATTCCGAAAGCAAAAGCACCACAGGTGGCTGCCAGTCTCGTGTCCTTTGGTATTAAAGCAATCTGGAATTTTGCACCGATCGACCTTCATCTGCCGGAGTTTGTTACGGTTCAGAATGTGCATCTGGCAGAAAGTCTTATGCAGCTGTCCTATAATCTGAAAACATATAATGAAAAGAAAGAAAAAAAATTAAAGTGAGGCAACCATGAAACAGGCTGTTACTGCAGAGCAAATGAAGGAACTTGAAAGATTTGTCTTTGAAGACAAGGGGATACCTGATTACCTTGTTATGGAGCAGGCTGCTCATTGTATTGCCGAATATATAATCTGCCATTATAGCAATAAACGAATTATGTTTCTTTGCGGAACAGGAAACAATGGAGCCGATGGTCTGGCTGCCGCAAGAATGCTCTTTTTGCAGAACTGTAATGTTTCTCTTTATTTGGCAGGAGACAGAAAAAAGGAAAGCAGACTTGCGGCATTTCATAGAAATATCGCAATAAGATGCAACATCCCTTTTTCTTCCTATGAAGAGATTGAAAATTCTGAAATTATTGTTGATGCTTTATTTGGAATCGGTCTTAGCAGAGAACTTACTTCAGACACGAAAGAACTTGTTGACATGATAAATGGTATGCATAAACATGTTATTGCAATTGATCTTCCCTCGGGAATCAACGCTGATTCAGGTGGAGTAATGGGGTGCGCAATTAAAGCTGATGAAACGATAACTTTTGGAGCATATAAACCAGGACTTCTCTTTTATCCAGGGGCAGAGTATGCAGGTAAAGTACTGCTGCAGGATATCGGTCTTACTTTTGATTTAAATGATCCAAGGTTACCGGGTAATAAAATATTATTATATGAAAAAAATGATCTGAAAACATATATGCCAAAACGTTATCCTGCATCGCATAAAGGAACTTATGGAAAGGTTCTGCTGATTGCAGGGTTCCATGGGATGACAGGGGCTGCTTTTTTATCGGCAAAAGCTGCTTACAGGACTGGCACAGGATTGGTACGTATAGTCACGACTGAAGATGGAGCAAATATATGCAGAACATTGCTTCCGGAAGCACTGATAAGTACGATCGGATCGAAGGACAAGACTTCCGTTACTGATGATGTCAATCAATGGAAGGACTGGTGCGATGCTGTCATTATTGGGCCAGGAATAGGCAAAGGCAAGGATGCCAGAGAAGCATTAAAAACTGTTTTAGAATGGAACGACAAGAAAATTGTTTTTGATGCGGATGCGCTTAACCTTTTAGCTGAGCTGTTAAATGAACAGAGTTATCCATCATTGAAGCATCGTGTAAAAGCTTTGGCCGGTATTCTTCCGGATAAAGCAGTATTGACACCGCATAAGCTGGAACTATCCCGTCTTTTGCAGGTCGATATGGAATTGTGCAGCAAGGAAATAATTAACATTCTAGATGTATGCTGTGAGGATAATAACATTGTCTGGGTGGCAAAGGATGCAAGAACAATTACTGCCTCGAACAAGGAACGTTACATAAATTGCAGCGGCAACCATGGAATGTCTACGGCAGGAAGCGGTGATGTACTTACTGGAATTATTGCAGGTCTTTCTGCTATGGGTGCAGGCTCAGAATTGTCTGCTTCACTTGGTACATACATCCATGGTCTGGCAAGAGATATAGCAGCACAAAAATTTGGAACCTATGCCATGATGTCAGGTGACATAGTTGAAGCCATAGCTGAAGTGCTGTCAGTACTAGATCAGAATTAAAATAAGTCAGGCGCATAGAAAACGAGGAGTTACATGAAAAATGATATGAAAAGTAAGCGTGTTTATGCTGCAATCGATCTGAAAGCTATTCAGGATAATGTAAAGAAGCTGTCCGAGCTGACAAGCACAGGAACAAAAATGATGGCGGTCATAAAAGCAAACGCTT
>QKDK01000065.1 GCA_003252135.1 Clostridia bacterium | reverse complement strand
AGATTCATTCCTTCTCCCAAAGGCTTGAGGTCGCCATGATGCTTCATCAGGGAATCACCTTTTCTGTTATTGCCGAAAAGACAGGAGCATCTACTGCTACCATATCACGAGTAAACCGTTGTCTTCAATATGGAGCGGACGGATATACCGCTATATTGAATAAAACGAACAAAACTGATTGATGAACTTAAGAAGCAGCGGGCTATCAGCAACTGTCCTCTGAAACATCTGATTATCTAAACATAAAAAAGGAAGCTCGTTTTGCAGCTTCCTTTTGTTATTTGTTTTTAATATCCCATATATTCGTTAATATCTTCTGATGACAGCACTTTTGAAAATAACGCGATATCATCCATCAGACCATCAAAATAAGGGTCATTGTACTGGCTTTTTCCAATATAATTTGCATTTCCTTTAAATGAGTTCAGAGCTGCATCCACAGTCATGCTTCCAGTCAGTTTCCCGTCCAGATAGAGGCATGCTTCCAGTGTCGTTCCATTCAGCGTGACTGCAATGTGATGCCAGCTGCCTTCTTCCAGCGATTTTGCTGCTGTGATCTGATCTTCAGCTGCAGCATTTGCTTTCATCGCGGTTCTGAGTCCGGAACCAGAAGAAACGGTTGTAAATAATGAATTATCTTTATTATCGCCAAAGTCAAAAATTCTTGCCCAGGTCGCCGCAGTATCAGCTTTTACCCATGCCATAAAGGTAAAATCACTTGAGTCAGCAGTCACATCTGACGGCAGTTTCAGGTAGTCATTTTCACCGTCAAAAGACAGAACCGCGCCTCGTTCAGCATCTGAAGCAATCACTGCTCCATATACAGATGCATTCTGTTTACCGTCTGATGACTGGTCTGCTCCGGCGCTCTTGCTGTTATTAAAGCTGTAATATGCTATAAGATCATCCAGTTTCTGATACGCCGAAATGTAATCACCTTTTACCGTGACTGTTCCGGTTGCCTGTACTGTACCGGCTTCGTCAGTATAAATTGCGGTAAGTTCTACATTGGTATCATATTCAGGCTTGTGATATATTGCAGTTTCACCGTCACTGCTTATCGAAATCAGCGAGGTATCATTTGATGTGTACTCTATTTTTCCGCTGCCAAGGGTGGTAACAAGCTTTGTATCTTCTGAAATTATATCAGGAAAGATCTCTGAAAGATCCTGCGTGACCTGCATCTGTGCATCCAGCTTACTGCCCCAGATGGAATGGTTGTTCGTTCCGATCAAAGTAAATGTCATTGTCTCGTTATGTGACTTTGATTCATCAAACTGTTTAAAGAATACGCCCTGATATGTTATATCATCAATGACAAAGGTAGCATAGTAACCTTTTCCATCAGTTCCAGTGTGTTCATCCCATGTCCCGGTCACATCACCTGAAATGGTACCATCTTCATTTAAATTTATCAGAAGTGTGTCAAGCATCCCTGTATACTGTGTTGATGCTGCCAGTCCATGGTCTACAAATTCATAGCTTCCTGCAATGTCTTCTTTTGCATAACCTTCTTCTGCTATCGCACTTCCAAGATATTCATAAACTGCAGTCACCGGCCAGCCGGCTTCATTCATGAATTGCTGATGAACTCTGATCTGATGCCATTCGCTGCCAAGATTAAAACGGGTGTGATATACCAGATAATGAGCCCCATCAGTATCAATAAATGCTGAATTGTGACCGCCCGACATATAACCTTTATATGCATTTGACGAACCCGGTGCATCCTCGAGTGAACTGAAATAATAATTGCCAAATAGCTTGATTCCTTTATTCGCCTGACTTTCTCCTGATTTTGTGCAGATCGCTCCGTTTCCTGCTGCGTCAACGTACGGTCCCTCCACACTTTCCGAACGGAACAGTCGAATATGATATCCGCTGAAACCATCGGTAGCATCAAGACCACAATAGGAAAGATACAGATAATAATATCCTGTCTGCTGATCCCATACGATATATGAGCCTTCTCCTGTGCAGCCATAACCGCCTGAAAGCTTTACTCCAAGATATTCATCGGATACATTCTTCTCGGTAACATAGGTATGGGTGTAATCGCGAAGCCCGGTCTTATCGTCAAGTTTTAATAAATAAATACCGCCGAACCATGAACCATAGGACATCCATAGCTGCCCGGATTCATCATAAAAAACACAGGGGTCGATACAATTTACTCCATAAGCAGAGTTCCATTTGCCAGCGATGGTTATATATCTGTCATCAACTGTATTCGTTCCTGTAACCATCTTATAATCTGTTACTGCAGCCTCTTCCTCGTTTGTAAAGCCGGAATAACATACTGTACCTGCATAGGTATATGGACCATCAATATCATCTGCAGTCGCCATTGCGATGGAGGAGTAATAATTATCTCCGTTAACGCTCATGTACATGCACCATTTTCCCATCGCTTCATTATAAATCACGTCCGGTGCCCAAAGATTACCACTGATATTATAGGTGCTGCTTCCTCTTGCAGACCATTCGCCGCTCTCTGCAAAAATATCTGCAAAATCAAAACTTACATTCGTGGTGAAGGTGCTCCAGTCAGCAAGATCGCTGCTCAAGGCAAACGCTTTATGAGAACCGAAAACATAGTATTTTTCATCGGTCTCATTATATACAATACTGGGATCATGAACAGAGACCCGCGAGTCAATACTCAACAATGCATCTGGCACCTTGGAATCTGTATATACAACTGCAGCCGGTGTCAGTAAAGCTTCTGTGATTTCTGGTGCATCAGTTGGTGTCACAGTAACAGTATCTGTTGTATTTTCCATTTCACTATCCTCCGCCGAACTTGTTGGTGAAGCACTGCTCAAACCATTCTCTCCCGTCGTCTGATTCAAAGTACTGTTATCATTTGTCTCTGTTGTTTTCTGACAGGATGTAAAAACACAAATTCCTATCAAAAGCAATATGCTCCAAAATAAACCCTTATTCAATTTTTTCATTCGCAGACCTCCTGAACTATTTTTGTTACACATAAACCTTCTAAATCAATGATACCACTGTTTTTGAATTACGTAAAGTATTTTTTATATATGTAAACTATAATTATGATACACGGGATTTTTACACCAAAAAAGCTGTCGGTAACTTTCGTTTCGGACAGCTTTTTGACCTGTATATTAAATTTGCTTTTTTACTATCCTATACTCATTATCCGATTGATAATACGGACAACTGTATCTTTCGTCCCTGTAAAATCGTTCAATTTCATCTTCGTCCAGATTTACAGTGCAGACATAGTCTTCATATTCCTCATCAAAAACAAAATTGTTACAGGTATCACAGCTGCTTTTCATAATATGCACCTCCTGTAAAGGTTATCATTCTTTTGTAAGTTCTTGCACATGATCATCCTGATATTTTTCCTGATATCTTTCCGGATATCGAATCATTGGTGTATATCTTATGCCATTAGTCACCGTCTCTAAATCACGGTCAGTAAATCCAAGATGATGATATATCTCAGTTGCATAAGGTGAGGAATTTACCGTGATTGCTTCTTTAGAAGTATTTTTTAGTATTTCCAGAAATAATTTACGTCCGATTCCCTTTTTTTGATATGCTTTACGAACAAAGAAAAGAGCAATATGACTTCCTTCATTCCTTGTTGCAATGATACCGACCAGTTGATGCTCTTCCAGTGCTCCATATATGCAAAGGCTGCGTATATAGTGCCAGTCAGATAAAGTACTTCTAAAACTTTGTATACCTTCTGTTGTATAATCAGGTGCTTCGAACTCCATAAAGACTTCCATTACCAGCTTTAATGCTTTTTTATATTCCCAAACATGAAGTTTTCGCACTACCATTTTCAATCTCCTGTGATCATATATTTATTTGAAAATGTCAGATCTGTGCTCAATAACGTCTTATTTCATCTGTTCCATCGTCGGTTGTATTCTCAATGGATTTTATTATTACATCGTAACCAACAGATTCACTGACCTTCACATGCACAAGTTCTCCTGTCTTATGTCCCATAATTGCTTTTGCAAGAGGTGATTCAATTGTTATCAGTCCTTTAAGTATATTTCCCCGGACAGAAGTGACAAGCTTATATTTTTCTGTTTTTTTGGTGTCATCATATTGAATTTCCACTGTTTTATCCAGACCCACTTCATCATCTTTTGCAGCAGATTCTGCAATAACAGCAGTTTTTATCATTCGTTCCAGATAACGAATCCGGCTTTCATTCGCGTTTTTATCTTTTTTGGCAGCGTAATATTCAAAGTTTTCGCTCAAATCTCCATGAGCCCTTGCTTCTTTCACTGCTTCAAGTGCCGCTTTTCTTACAACGATTTTTCTGTGCTCAATCTCTTCCTTCATTCTTTTTACATCATTCGTTGTTAGTTTATCATACATCTGAATATCACCTGTTCATGTTTTCATACAGATTATTAAATCTGATAAGCAAGCCTTTCATCATTATTCTCAAGATAAATGATACCACAATATGAAAATCCATATTTATTCAGCAGATTCTGCATCGGAATATTATCCTGATGTGTGTCGATTCGTATCGTGTCACATTGTCCAAGACACCAGTCAAAGCAAAAAGCAGCAATTCCCTGCCTGTGAATACCTACAGCAATTCGATGAACAACACCATAGGGCCGGTCATTCTGCCATGCACCCTTATATATTTT
>QKDK01000007.1 GCA_003252135.1 Clostridia bacterium | reverse complement strand
GAAGAAAAGGACAGTACAAGAAAGCATATGGTCATTACGTATAATGACCTTGATGTGATCAGTTACATATCTTTTACGACTTCAGGTGCGACGGCAATAAAAGAAAGTTATGTTTGCTTTCTGGGACAGGTTTATAATGCAGATGACGGGGTAGCCGGTTTTGCCGGACAGATGATAAACTATACCTATCGAATGTTAGGACGGGGAGAAAATGTTCTGCATGGTGTGAAGCTTACGCTGCTGCTGACAACTGCTTCCGTTCTGATTGGTTTTATATTCAGTATATTCCTTGCTCTTGGAAAGATTGCAAAGAATAAATTAATCAGTAAAATATGCAGTGCTTATATCTTCTTTTTCAGAGGAACACCACTGTTGATTCAGCTTTTCGTGGTATATTTTTCAATTCCAGGTATTTTCGGATTTGCATGGAGAAATCTTTTCGATACTGCTGACACGGAAGCCGTTTATAAAGGAGCTTTTGTTGCAGCCCTGATTGCATTTTCGTTGAATACGGCAGCATATTGTGCAGAGATTGTAAGAGCAGCCATACAATCGATCGATAAGGGACAGCATGAAGCTGCGAAAGCACTTGGAATGAGTTATGCACAGACGATGGGAAAGATCGTTATTCCGCAGTCAATCAGGCGGATGATACCACCGCTTTGTAATGAATTTGTTATGATGATAAAGGACGTATCACTTGTTTTTGCCATATCGCTTATGGATATCACAACGATATCAAAAAACATTATGACAAGCGAAGGTAATTATCTTGTGTTTGTACCTGCGTTGATCATATATCTGATCATAACTGCAATATTCACATTCATCTTTAATAAAATTGAGACACGGCTCTCAATTTATGAATAGGAGGCGGCTATGAGCGAATATGAATATATCTTAAAAACAGAACATCTTGGAAAATCTTTTGGTAGTCTTGAGGTTTTGAAGGATGTGAATCTGTCCGTGAAAAAGGGTGAAGTCATCTGCATCATCGGGCCGTCCGGTGCAGGAAAATCGACCTATCTTCGTTCGTTGAATCAGCTGGAAAAGATCACAAGCGGAAAGATTTTCGTAAAGGATGAGCTGTTTCTGCACAGGGAGCATAACAAGACCGTCCTCAGGAGCGCTCCTGATAAGCAGAAGGCTATGTTACTTGAGATGGGAATGGTATTCCAGCGATTCAATCTCTTCCCGCATAAAACAGTGCTGGAAAATGTCATGCTGGCGCCGACACTGGTAAGAAAGAAGACAAAAACAGAAGCAAAAGCACTAGCTACAAAGCTGATTGAAAGAGTCGGTCTTTCGAGCAAGCTGAATGAGTACCCAAGCAAGCTCTCGGGCGGTCAGCAGCAAAGAGTTGCGATAGCAAGAGCACTTGCCATGGAACCGGAGATCATGCTCTTTGATGAGCCGACCAGTGCACTGGATCCTGAGCTGGTTGGAGAAGTTCTCAATGTTATGAAAGATCTTGCAAAGCAGGGAATGACCATGCTCTGTGTAACGCACGAGATGGGCTTTGCAAAGGAAGTAGCTGACAGAGTCGTATTTATGGCTGATGGAATGATTCTGGAAGAAGGAAGTCCAAAAGAATTGTTCGAACATCCAAAGAATGAAAAAGCTGCGAACTTCCTAAAGAGTGTTCTTTAAGATTTTTTAGATTTGTTAAGTATTCTTGATAAATAATAATAGACAGGAACGAAATAAGCCTCATGAATCTGAGTTACATTCAGATCCATGAGGTTTTTATACGACAATTAGATGGAAATTATTAGAATTTACAGAGCAAATCTGCACACAGTACAAAGACCTCGCCCGTTTTACTTGTGTAAGAGCTTGAAATAGTGCGGCATAGCTTTCCTGTTGCACCCGAGATATAATCCTGTGTCTGGTACAGTTCGCCTTTTTTCTCAATGGCATGCCTGAAGTATTTTGCCGATGAATTGCATGTGCCGGGTTCTGACGGTTTAAAATCTGAAATATCGTTCGACAACAGCTTCTGGTTCATGACTGTGTGACTGATCTGAATACCTTTTTCGTTGTAGATATAGCAGCATTCAGTTGTCTCGTCATGGGACAGCTGTGTTTCCAGAACCTGATCAAGATCTTTCATTTCTGTAAAAGAAGATAACTTTGCTGTCAGTTCAGCTATCATTTGTTTATCCTGTGCGGCTTCTTTTGCAGGGTCGCGGATGATAACCGGTGAACTCCCTGATATTCGAAACTGCCCGATCAGATCTTTTAACTGATTGGCACTGTCATACAGGGTGACTACACTGGCTGCGCTTTCCTGTGCGTAAGCAGCATTTGATTGTACTGCACCGGAAATACTTTCAATAATTTCAGTGATTTTCTTAAAGTTGTTTTCCTGTAAAACAGTGGAATCAACAATCTGTGAGTTCTGACTGGATATCGTTTCAATGCTTTCCTGAATGGCAGTAAATTTTTTTGATGTATTGTTTGCGCTTTCAAAACTTTTTTGAACATTCACATGATTTTTAGATATAAGCTCCGTAGTCTGACTGACAGCCGCAGCGCTCTTTGAAGCCAGCATTCCAACCTGCTCTGCAACAACAACAAAGCCCTTTCCTGCTTCGCCGGCTCTGGCTGCTTCGATAGATGCATTTAAAGCCAGCAGCTTCGTCTGGGATGCTATCTGGTTGATCAGCTCTATGACACTGCTGATCTCGTTCGTTGACTGCTGCACGGCCTCAATGGAAGAGAGCATCTGCTCCATAGAAACCTGCCCTTCATCAGCCTCTTTTTTTGCAGACTGTGCTTCTGCTGCAGCCTGCTTCGCATGCTTTGTATTCTCGGCAGTAGAAAGTGTCAGGTCGTTCATCTTGTCAGAGAGATCTGATACAAGCTGTGCCTGTCTGGTGGCATTGCTCGCTACGGTCTGTGATGAATTTTCCATGTCGGCACACATATCATCGATGTTTTCTGTAAGATCAGAGATTTGATGAAATGTAGAATCCATGGAGTGTCTGATTTTGACCAAAGCGTTCCTGATGGGGATAAAATCTCCTTTGTACTCTATGGAAGCGTTCTGTCTGACCATCAGATCTCCTGCCGAAAGATGAGCGAGCACCTGGGAGATCTCACGTATATAACTATTCAGCATAGCACTGATCTTGTTAACATCAGATGCCAGATCATGAAGCTTCATGCCGTCGGTTACTTCTACATAAGTGTTCAGCATTCCTTCTGACATGGCGTGAATGCTTTGTGTTATTATTTTTGCCTCATTCTGAATGTTAGAATCTGTCTGTTGTCTTTTTATGATTTTCATACTATTGTTTGATCCGAAATGGCGAACCGGTATTTCTTTTATACTGCTGGAAACCGTACCCAGATCGGTTCTGACATTTCCCCTTGCCGATGCTGTAAATTCTTAAGTCAAGGTGATCTGTCGCCCCTTCCTTTCCGCTTTTTTTGCCCCGTGCTGATTATTATATAAAATTATTCCTGCATGTGTCAAGAAAGTATGATGTTTTGGTGACATAACTTCATGAAATGCAAAAGATAAAGGATGCACAATAACGTTAGACTTTTCCGTTATTCTATGCTAGAATCGGATACAAACCGTGACACCGGCTTTAGAAATAAATAAACATGGAATCAGGAGAAATACTTTATGAAAAATGAAAGAACCTACGATTTATTAGCCATGGGAGAAATATTACTTCGCTTATCACCGCCAAATGATGAGAGACTCGTCAGGGGAGACCTTTTGCAAAAACAAACAGGAGGTGCAGAGCTGAATGTTGTTTCGGGTGCTTCCATGCTTGGCCTTCATACAGGAATTCTTTCAAAAATTCCGGCTAACGATATAGGATATTTTGTTAAGAATTATATTCGCTTCTGCGGTGTCAGTGATGATTATCTGATCTATGATGACTCAAGAGAAGCAAGACTTGGTATATATTTTTATGAAAATGGTGCACATCCCAGAAAACCTGCAATTATATATGACAGACTGAACACCTCCATGCGTTCCTTATCCTTTGATGAGCTTCCGGGTGATATCCTGACTTCCACAAGGTGCTTTCATACCAGCGGTATAACGCTTGCTTTAAATCATCAGCTGCAGGATGCTGCCATAGAGCTGATGAAGAAAATGAAAGAGAACAATACCATTATCTCCTTTGACGTGAACTTCAGAGGAAATCTGTGGACCGGTGATCAGGCAAGAGAATGCATAGAGAAGATACTCCCCTATGTGGATATATTCTTTTGCTCAGAGGATACGGCAAGACTTACCTTTAAAAAGGAAGGCAGTGCTAAGGATATAATGAAAAGCTTCACCGATGAATATCCGATATCCATTGTAGCTTCAACACAGCGTATTGTTCACAGTCCGAAGATCCACACCTTCGGATCTATAATCTACAGTAAGAAAACAGATACCTATTACGAGGAAGAACCTTATCGGAACATTGAAGTCATCGATCGTATCGGAAGCGGGGATGCTTATGTTTCGGGCGTGCTTTATGGTATTCTGGCACATGATTTTGACTGCCAGAGAGCGCTGGAATACGGAAACGCATCCAGCGCCATGAAGAGCACTATTCATGGTGATCTTCCTTCCTGTAACCTTAGGGAAATTGACAGAATGATTCAGGAGCACAAGGAAACAGGCAGGAAATCAGAAATGGACAGATA
>QKDK01000258.1 GCA_003252135.1 Clostridia bacterium | reverse complement strand
CCCTGAAAGCTATTCGCGATATTGAAAAGGAAAAGAATGTTTCTGAGGAAAAACGTGCTAAGATAATTATGACAACAGCACTGAATGAAGGCAGGAATGTAACTAAAGCATTTGAACTTGGCTGTGTTGCATATGCAGGAAAGCCGATCGATCAGGAAAAATTCGAGAATGTACTGAAAAAGCTGGAATTAATATAATACAGAGAATGAACAATATATAAAAGAAGAAACCTTTGCAGATGTGAATTATAAATTCATATCGTATGCAAAGGTTTTTTTGCGCAGGCTGATTAAGTCAGTGCGATCGGTATCTGTTCGTGAAGCTGGTGACACCGTTACACATCACAAGTGTGCGTCAGTCGCAGTTTTCTGTGCTGCCTTGAGAAAATATGCAGCCGCAGTAATTCTGACGGTACAGGTCATATTCTTTTGAAAGTTCAATAGAACGCTTGTAACCGTCTTTTTTCTTGAAATTGGCAGATAGAAACGATACGCCTAGTGTTTCCTCTAATTCTTTACCGATCATATTCAGTACTTTTGCATTTTTTAAAGGACTGATGCTGAGAGTAGTCGTGAAATAATCGAAGTTCTTGTCCTTTGCAAGAAATGCTGTTTCTGACATTCGTTTTCTGTAGCATAAAAGGCAGCGTTCACCGCCTTCTTTGTCCTGCTCATGTCCTTTGACCAGTTCGAAGAATTCATTTGGCAGATAATCTCCTTCCAGGAAAGAGATTGGATGCTTTGCAGGGATCTCCCTGATCAGCCGCTTTTGCTCTTCGACGCGGTGGAGGTATTCTTCCTTTGGAAATATATTCGGATTATAGTAAAAGACAGTGATGGAAAAATATTCTGAAAGATATTCCAGGACATAACTGCTGCAGGGTGCACAGCAGCTGTGCAGCAGCAGTGTTGGGACAGGGTCTTTTGGAAGTGCAGCCAGCATGGCGTCAAATTTTTGCTGTTCGTTCATGGGTACCTCATCTCTTTGCATGGAGTATAGACCAGATAATTTACAGGCTTGCATTCTGCCCTTTGGCCGCTCGTTTTCTGTTCCTGATTTTTTTGGAGGATAATAGTTTACCTTTAAATTCAAAAGCATCCTGCTGTGGACCGACAGCCTGTGCATATACAAGGAAATCTTTCTTTTCCAGTGTAATTGCTTTTACACCGCGTCCGGTCTTTTTCATTTCGGGTACTTCTTCCAGAGGGAAGCCAAGCGATAAGCCTTTGTCTGTCAGTAGTATGACTTTCTGATTCCCATGCAGTATTTCCTGTGCAGTTAATGGTGTAATACCGACCAGCTCATCAGCTGTATCGAGCTTGGTTGAAGCAATCTGGATACGGTTCGTCTCAAATTCCGAACCAGACACAAGCTTGATAAAACCGGATTTTGTTGTAAACAGGAGCTGAGACTCAAAAAGCTTGTCAAAGGACATATAAAGGAGTACATCTTCTTTTCCCAGCTTGCAGAGATTATGGATCAGCGTTCCCTTTTCCTTCAGCTTGCAGCGGGGAACGGCCATAGCTTTGACCTGGAAGAGGTTGCCTGCAGAGGTGAATACACACAGCTTGTCTGTGTTCTGCATGGTTATGATATGTGTATATTCTTTGACAGTTTCTTCACCTGCTCTTGTAAATGCAGCAGTGTCGATACATTTGGTATACCCAAAGCGATCGATCAGGATAACGATTTCTTCCTGTTTGAACTCTTCCACATATTCAGATACATTTAAAGATGCTATCTTTGTATGTCTGCCGACTGGGAAAAGAGCCTTATATTCTTTCAGCTTTTTCTTAATGACCTTTTGGAGTTCTTTATCGTTTGACAGAACCTTTTCATATTCCGCAAGCTGGTCAAGCAGAAGCTGAGCTTCTTCCTGGAGCTTTAAGATCTCTAGTCCGATCAGACGGCTGAGAGGCATGGCAAGAATGGCATCAGCCTGCCGCTCTGTGAAGTTGAGTCCGGTAGCAAGCATTCTAGATTCCTGTGTCTTGAACTTGATTCCCGTAATATCACCAAAGATCAGACATCCCTTCGCCTGCTTAACGGAGGCACTTCCGCGCAGGATCTCAATGATAAGGTCGATAATGTCGGTGGCACGTAGAAGGCCTTCCACGATTTCCTGTCTCTTTTTAGCTTTATCAAGCAGATAATTATATTCTTTGGTGTACAATTCTATCTGGAATTCCACAAATTCTTCGATCAGCGTCTTCAGATTAAAGGTGATCGGCTGCTGCTCCTTGACTGCAAGCAGGTTGACACCGTAGGTATCCTCGAGCAGGGATTTACGGTACAGACCGTTGAGCAGGTTATCAATATCACGGTCTTTTTTTACTTCAATTACGATACGGATGCCCTCTTTTGAGGATTCATCGCGAACGTCATAGATTTCATCAAAGACCTTGTCCTTCATCAGGGCTACCAGGGTCTCCAGCAGTCTTGTTTTATTACCGGCAACGGTGTAAGGAATTTCTGTGATGACAATGTTCTTTCTGCCTGATTCGCCGTTCTCAATCTCGGTTTTTGCTCTGACTTTGATCTTTCCTTCACCGGTTTCGTAGATAGAGGGCAGAACTTCGCTGTTAATGATGATACCGCCGGTCGGAAAATCAGGTCCCGGAATATAAGTCATCAGTTCGTCAATGGATATGTTTTTCTTATCCATGTAGGCAATGACACCGTCAATGACTTCACCGGGATTATGCGGCGGAATGTTGGTCGCCATACCGACAGCGATGCCGGTGGTTCCGTTGATCAGGAGATTTGGAAGTGTCGCGGGAAGGACAGTGGGCTCTTTCTCACTGTCATCGAAGTTGGGTATGAACTCTACCAGTCCGTTGTCAAGATTTTCCAACATGGTCATGGCTGCTTCCGAAAGTCTGGCTTCCGTATAACGCATGGCAGCTGCTGAATCACCGTCAATTGAACCAAAGTTACCATGCCCGTCGACAAGAGGCAGGGAGAGCGAGTAATCTTCTGTCATATGGACCAGGGCATCATAGATGGAGCTGTCACCGTGCGGATGGAATTTACCCATGGTATCGCCCACAATACGAGCGCTCTTTCTGTGGGGCTTTTTCGGGTCGAGACCTAATTCATTCATTGCATACAGAATTCGCCGCTGAACTGGTTTCAATCCGTCTCTGACATCCGGCAGGGCACGTTCTATGATGACACTGACGGCATAATCAAGAAAGGAATTTCTCATTTCTTCGGAAAAATCCAATTGTACAATGGAGTCTTCTTGTTTTTTCATGTCGGTCTCCTTATATGCTGATTTTTGCGTATTTTGCTTCTTCCATGATAAAGCTGCGACGTGCCGGGACATTGGTGCTCATCAGGGTCGTGGTAACTTCATCTGCCTCTACTGTATCTGAAATGGTGATCTGGGCAAGTATTCTGGTTTCCGGATTTAATGTGGTCTCCCATAACTGATTTGCATCCATCTCCCCGAGTCCTTTGTAACGCTGAAGGCTGAGTATCTTATGGGAGGTTTCTTTTCTGAATTTATCAAGTTCAAAATCATTGAACAGATATTCGGATACCTTCTTTTTCTTGTTCTTTTCATTTATTTCATACTCTACACGATAAAGCGGCGGAAGTCCCCGATATATCTTTCCTTCGTTGATCAGCTGCGGCATAAAACGATAGAAGAAGGTCAGTAAAAGATTGCTGATATGTGCGCCGTCAACGTCGGCATCGGTCAGGATGATGATTTTGTCATAACGAAGCTTTGTGATGTCAAATTCATCGCCGATACCGCATCCAAAAGATGCTATCATTGATTTTATTTCATTGTTTACCAGTATTTTTTCAAGAGTCGCTTTTTCAACATTAAGAATCTTACCGCGAAGGGGAAGCACTGCCTGTGTCTGGCGGTTCCTTGCAGTCTTGACAGTACCGCCGGCCGAATCTCCTTCGACAATATAAACTTCACATTCTGAAGGCTTTTTTGATGAGCAGGATGCAAGCTTTGATTTGACATCAACGTCGCTCAGCTGTTTTAACACAGCATTTCTTGCCTTATCACCGGCTTTTCTGGCAGTATAGGATTTCATGGAATTATCAAGAATGCTCTTTAAGACCTCAATATTCTTATCAAAGTACAGCGTTGCTTCTGCAGTGAATACATCCTCAACAGCGCCCTTCGCATCCGTATTGCCAAGTTTTGTCTTTGTCTGACCTTCGAACTGCGGATCGGGGTGCTTGATGGACAGGATGGAGACAAGACCGTTTCTGATATCCTTGCCATCAAAGTTTTCGTCCTTGCCCTTTAATATGCCAAGTTCTCTGGCATACTGGTTGATGACCCTGGTCAGACCTGTTTTTAAGCCTGTTACAAGAGTTCCGCCGTCAACCACATTGATTCGGTTACAATATGGATTGATCTGTTCCGTATAGTCATCGGTATATTGAAACGCAATCTCAACTTCAATGTCACCGCTCTTGCCCTGAAGGTAGACCGGTTCATCATGAAGAACCTTCGAATCCCTTGTCAGGTAGGAAACAAAGCTTTTGATCCCGAATTCTTCGCAATAGGTTTTGGTAATATTATTGATTTCGTCAGTATAATTGAGAACAAGATTCTTATTAAGAAAAGCAACTTCTTTGAGCTTCTTTGTGATAATATCCTGTTTGAATTCGACTGTTTCAAAAATTGTATCATCCGGATAGAAGATTACTTTTGTTCCGGTATCTGATTTGTTGCACTTTCCGACAACAGGAAGGTTGCCGTTATCAAGCTCAATAGCCGGATGTCCGCCGTTCTTGTATTCATCACGATAGATACATCCGTTCCTTCTGATTTCTACGATCATTCTTGTCGAGAGGGCATTCACAACAGAGGCGCCGACACCGTGCAGACCGCCGGATACTTTATAAGCGGTGTTTGAAAATTTACCGCCTGCGTGCAGAACCGTGTATACCACACGTGCTGTCGGTATTTTTTTTGTCGGGTGGATATCGACAGGAACTCCCCGTCCATGATCGGTGATGGAGATGCCGCCATCCTTTTGAAGCACGATATCGATCTGTTCGCAGTAGCCAGCCAGATGTTCGTCGATGCCGTTATCTAGAATCTCCCAGATCAGATGATGAAGACCTCTTGAGCCAGTACTTCCAATGTACATACCAGGCCGTTTCCGGACTGCTTCAAGGCCCTCCAGAACGATGATCTGGCTTCCGGTGTATTGCTGCATATTGTAACCTCCCAATAATATATTGCGTAATATGATGTCATAAAACAGAAGAAGACCCCCCGCTGAAACAAAAATGCCTCTTCTGTCAGATATCTTTTTCCTGTATGAACCACAGTATCTTGTAGTAAAATATACTGCCTATACTGTCTGTAGTTGTTTAAAATTATTATAACATACCAACCTGAATTAGCAAGTTATTTTCATGGGAAAGGCTTGATTTGGCTGCACTTCGCTATTATAATGAGGAAGTATCAAATGTTGGCATAAGAGGAGAAACAGGCTGTGGAGCAGATAAAAAAGATACTGCGGAAATGGAAAATCAAACAGGTCATCTATCGTGCCTGTATACAGAAGCTCTGCAGGCATCAGAAACGACTCCTGGTCTTCGAGAGCAATCTTGGCAGAAATTATACGGGAAACCCAAGAGCTGTATATGAAGAACTGCTTCGCAGGGGACTAGACCTGCAATACCAGATCGTCTGGATATTGCTGGAGCCTGACGAGATAAAGATTCCGGGAAGATGTATGAAGGTCAGAAGAGAAAGTCTGACGGCTCTGAAGAAAATGTGGCAGGCATCCTTCTGGATCATGGATACCAGACAGATGGGTTATGTAAAAAAGAACAGACAGACAAAATTCATCATGACCTGGCATGGTACACCGCTGAAAAAGCTTGGGCTGGATCTTGAGGTGATGAGCACTCCGGGGCAAAAAGAAGCAAGCAGCGAAGTACTTAGAACATACAAAGAGGAACTTCTTCAAAGTACAAAGAGCTGGGATTATCTGATTGCGCCGAACCAGGACTCTTCCGATATTTTCAGAAGATGCTTTGGGTTTAAGGGAACTATGCTCAATACCGGATATCCCAGAAATGATGCACTTCTTGCCATGGACCGGAAAGAATCCATTGAGGCACTAAAGAAAAAATTTAATTTACCGATAAATAAGCGGATACTTCTATATGCTCCGACCTGGCGCGATTATGAAGGCAGAGGTGAATGTGATTATTATTTTGCACCAAAGCTGTCTTTCGATGCTTTGTATGAGGCATTGCAGGAGGAAGCCATATTGATCGTACAGCTTCATTATTACATAAAAGATAGACCTGACTTTGCAAAATATAAGGGCTTTATCAGGGAAATAAAAACAGATATCAGGGAGCTCTATCTTGTTTCTGATATTATGATTACAGATTATTCATCAACGATGTTCGACTACAGCATACTGAACCGCCCCATGGTTTTTTATCCTTACGATATCGAGCAGTATGACAGAATGCATGGATTTTACTTTGATTATATGAGCTTTGTTCCCGGCCCGGTAGCGATGAATACGGATGAGCTGATACCATATCTGAAAAAAGAGTATGATTTTAAAGAGTACAGGGAAGCACTGGAAAGCTTCAGGAGCCGTTTCAATGCATGGGAAAAAGGAAATGCTTCTGCACAGATCACGGATCTTATTTTGAAAGAATGATAAAAACACGGAGGATGGAAAATGAAAAAAGTTATAACCTATGGAACCTTTGACCTGCTGCATGTAGGCCACATCAATATATTAAAAAGAGCAAAAGAACTCGGGGATTACCTGATCGTTGCGTTATCGACCGATGAATTCAATGCAGTCAAGCATAAATCGGCCTACCATAGCTATGAAGACAGAAAGATGATTCTGGAAGCCATTAAATATGTGGATGAAGTGATTCCGGAAACCACATGGGAGCAAAAGGTACAGGATGTTCTTGAACACAAAGTGGATGTCTTTGTCATCGGAAATGACTGGGAAGGTGAGTTCGACTTCTTAAAAGAATACTGTGAAGTGGTCTATCTGCCGCGTACGGATGGTATATCGACAACGAAGATCAAGAATGACCTGAATAAAAAGACTTTGTGATTATTTTTGTGAAAAAAACATGAAAACAACTAATGTTTCTTGTAAAACGGCCGATATAAAAGGCAGAACAGTTGTTAAAACAAATATAAGGTGGTGAGACACATGCGCATTGATGCATTCAACAAGGTAAGTCAGCTTTATCAGACAAACAGTACAAAGAAAGTAAAAAGCCAGAACAGTTCGGATTTTTCTGATCGTCTGGAGATATCTCAGATTGGAAAAGATATTCAGGTTGCAAAGGCAGCAGTGACATCATCATCTGATATCCGTACCGATAAAGTAGATAATATCAGACAGCAGATAGCTTCCGGATCATATAATGTCTCTATGGAAGAAGTGGCAGACAAGCTGGTCGACCAGTATTTTGACACCTCACTGTAAGCGATTTTAAGTACACAGGTTCACGAAGCACCAGCCTGTGAGGAGGTTACATATGGCGAGTTTGACAGAAGAACTGATATTGATTCTTCAGAATGAGATGGATACATACGAAAGCCTTCTTCCCATTGTGGAAAAGAAGACACGTATCATAGTAAACAATGATCTTCAGACATTGCGTGAAATTACTGATAAAGAGCAGATAACCGTTGAACGGATTCAGTCACTGGAACGCAAGCGTGAAGAGATCATTAAAAATATGGCGACAGTCATGAATAAAAAGCCGAACGAGCTGAACCTGAAAACATTGATAAAGTTACTGGATAAGAGACCTGACGAACAGCTAAAGCTTTCAAGACTGCACGATTCGCTGACAGGGATCATCAGACGGCTGCAGGTCATAAATGACAGGAATTCGTCATTAATAAAGCAATCCCTAGAGATGATAGAGTTCAATATGAACTTGATTCAAAGCACAAGGATGGCGCCGGGGAACAGCAATTACACCAGAGGAGCGTCTCATTTTGAGATGCAGGATATTCGGACAGGGATGTTCGATGCCAAGCAATAATGGCATAGCCATTATTTCCACTGAGAAATGCGGTTGTACGGTGCCGTCTTTTCTTATGTCCACATACAGTAAAATATTTACATTTATAATTGCTCAGACGAAGACGATGACAGCGCCTTTGAACAGATTTTTAGATAATAAACAGAACAGGAGGAAGAAACATGAGTCTAATGCAGGATTTATTTGTTGGTGTATCAGGATTAAACGCAAGTCAGCGTGCCATTAATGCGACAGCACATAACCTGTCCAATGTTGAGACAAATGGTTTCGTCCGCCAGCAGACAGTTCTTGACAGCTCGCATTATACAACAGTCGGTACGACAGCAAACAGCCTAATGCAGGTAGGTATCGGTGTTGATACAGAAGCTGTTTATCAGGTACGTGATGTTTTTCTGGATAAAGCCTATCGTCAGGAAAACGGCAGACAGGGGTTCTATGAAGTCCAGTCAGAAGCGGTTTCTGAGATCGAGAATCTGTTCGGTGAGCTGCAGGGTGTCGCATTTCAGGATTCGCTTGAATCATTCTGGACCTCTCTTCAGGAAATGGCAAAAGAACCGGACAGCCTGGTAACAAGAGCGTCCCTTGTAGAAACAGCAGTCAGCTTTATGGAACGTGCAGAGAATATCGCAGATCAGCTTAACGCTTACCAGCTGGATCTGAACACACAGATCGAGACAATGGTGAACCGGATCAATGAGATCGGAACAAGCATGACCAAGCTGAATGACCAGATCGCATATTATGAAGCAAACGGTGTGGAGAATGCGAATGATCTCCGTGATCAGAGAAACCAGCTGCTGGATGAACTGTCACAGATGGTCAAGATATCTTATAATGAGGTAGACAGCGGACGTGTCACTGTTAATGTAGAGGGGTATCCGTTCGTAACAGAAGACACCATGTTCAAGATGACGACAGTCGGAACAAATGAAATTGATAAATACCAGCAGAACACAAGCGATGATACAGATACAGAGATCGCAAATGTCGGCAGCAACATGCTGATTCCTGTCTGGCCGGCTTATGGATACATCAATGTCTGCAATATCAGTCAGGTAACTTCAGCTGCTTCAGATACCGACATAGGCTCTCTGCGGGGACTGCTCATAACCCGTGGTGATAAAGTCGGAAGATATACCGATATCCCGATAGAACCGAAAGAAGAGGATTATACCGATGATGCCGGAGTGCTTGATGAGACTGCATATGATGAAGCGCTCGGTACATATAAGCAGGATCTGAATACCTACAGACTTCAGGTCGAACAGTCGGTCGTTGTGTCCGCACAGGCTCAGTTTGATACGCTGATTCACGGCATCGTCACAACAATCAATGATATTTTAAGTCCCAACAAGGAAGTCACTCTCTCGGACGGTACAAAGGTGAAGATCCTGGACGAAGAGAATGCACCGGTCGGTATCGATGAAGATGCTTCCATGGGCGAAGCACTGTTCAACAGAAAATCCATGGCAAGATATCAGGAACCGCAGGAGCTCGTGCTAGAGGACGGTTCGATTATCACAGCCCGTGTATATAATGAAGAATCAGAATCAGATAACTATTCATTGTTCACGATCGGAGAGATCGAAGTAAATACAAAAATAAAAGATAATCAGTCCGTACTCCCTCTGAGCAGTAATACAGGCACCGGTGATTATGCAATCGAAATATGTAATATGCTGGTGGATGCCTGGCAGGAACCATTTGCCACCCTGTCACCGGATACTTTGACAAAATGTAACTTTGATGCTTATTATAACGAGTTCATCGGTGGTATAGCAACCAGAGGCGATGAACTGAATACCATATCCGAGAATCAGCAGGTCATGACAGAGAACATAGATGAACAGAGGCTTTCTGTCACAGGCGTCTCATCGGATGAAGAATTGACGAACCTTATCAAGTTCCAGCATTCCTACAGCGCAGCATCGAGATATATCAATGTTGTGGATGAGATGCTGGCGACCTTAATGGAGAAAATGTAACAGGAGGCAGGTATGGCTAATACATTTTTTGGACTGACAATCGGAAAATCCGGTCTGTATGCGGCATCGACTGCTATGAATACAACGGCCCACAATATAGCCAACACAGAGACGGAAGGCTACAGCAGGCAGGTGACCAGTCAGCAGGCGAGCAAGGCATTACAGGTCAACGGCTCCTATGGGATGGTGGGAACTGGCGTTGACGTAACGGGTGTCGATCAGGTCAGAGATGAATATTATGATGTGAAATACCGCGCCAACAATACACTTTTTGGCGAGTATTCAGCTAAAAATTATTACATGTCTGAGATTGAAAATTATTTCAACGAAGTGCAGCTCGAGGGCTTTACAACAACCTTTGATGACATGTTCGAAAGTATGCAGGAACTTCAGAAGAATCCTGCAGACCTTACAGTCCGCACACAGATGACTAATTATGCATCTGCATTTTGTGATTACTTTAATTATATGTCAACCAACCTTTCAAAGATTCAGGAAGAGATAAACTATGAAGTCGGGAATCAGGTCGCTAAGATTGACTCCATCGGTGTTCAGGTAGCGGAACTTACAAAACAGATCAATTCTCTTGAAGTACTGGGTGGAACAGCGAGTGACCTTCGTGATCAAAGAGCGCTGCTGATCGATCAGCTTTCTGAGATCGTAGAGGTCGATGTCAGCGAAACATCCGTTGATAAGGAAGTCGGTGCCGTGAATTATACTGTGCGCATCAACGGACAGATACTGGTCGATACCTATAACTCGTATAAACTGGAATGTGTTCCAAGAGAAAACAAAACAACAATGACTGATGTGGAAGGACTGTATGATATTGCCTGGTCGGAAACGGGACAGGGATTCAATGCCTCGACCTCGGTGACCTCAGGCTCTTTATCGGCACTCTATGAGCTGATGGAAGGCAATGATGAGCAGGCTTTTAAAGGGATGATTGAGGCATCGGAAGGGGATACCACAGTTACACTGACATCTGACTTTACTTACATGAATGACATTACCCGCCTGAATCTGCCAACGACAGGGACACTGACTATCGGAAACCGCGCTTACACATACAACGGCTTTAGCGTTTCGCAGGATGACGATGGAAATCTGGTTTATGAATTTGCGCTCGACGAACCGCTGATTAAGGACACGGATACCATCACTCCTGTTACAGAGCCGGTATCTGGCATTCAGTACAATGCAATTATCGGATCTAATATCAATTATAAAGGTGTACCTTACTATATGTCGCAGCTGAATGAATTTGTCAGGACATTTGCAAAAGCTTATAATGATCTGACTACGAGCGGTGTGGATCTGAATGGGGACGCAGGAATGGACTTCTTTAATGCGACCGATGTAATCACCGGAAGTAACTATGAATTTACAGATGGCTGGCCGTATGACACTGATGATACGCTGCTCTTTACCTCAAAGACCGGTGATTATGCAATCAGCGACGACACACAGAACTACGGCTCGTATTATTTTATGACAGCAGGCAATTTCTGCGTAACAGCTGCTGTTGTGGCGGATTCTTCAAAGGTCGTCACTGCATCAGATATTTCAGATGGCGTAGAAAATGCTGATATTATTGAAAAACTTCTTGATCTGAAAGAAGAAGCTACTATGTTCAAACAGGGTGATCCTGCAGCATATCTTGAGACCATGGTTGCCGAAATAGGAATCGATACCAAGAAGGCGTCACAGTTTTCAGATAATCAGGAAGATATCATCCAGAATGTACAGAACCAGAGATTATCTGTTTCCGGTGTCGATCAGGATGAAGAAGCAATGAATCTTGTACGCTACCAGAGTGCTTATAATCTTTCTTCCAAGGTAATCAGCGTTATGGATGAGATGTATGACAGACTGATTAATTATATGGGTGCATAATAAGGAACGGAGGTGCCTATGAGAATAACAAATCGTATGATGACCAACAACATGATGAGCAATATAAACGGGAATAAAACCAGATTATCTAAACTGGAGGATCAATATTCGACAGGCCTGAAGATTCAAAAGCCTTCCGATGACCCTATTGTTGCCGTAAGAGCATTGAAACTTCGTACGAACCTTTCGGAGCTGACGCAGTATTATGAGAAAAACATCCCGGATGCAAAATCCTGGATGGATGTTACAGAAAGTGCTCTGACGACTGTGAGTGATATTCTGACAGAGATGAACACTTATTGTGTGCAGGGTTCAACTGATACCCTGACAAATACGGACAGAGATGCCATCGTTGCGAACCTTGAAGAATTAAAAGACCAGATCTATCAGGAAGGGAACTCAAATTATGCCGGACGCTATGTGTTTACCGGTTTTAAGACAGACACCTCTCTTGTTTTTGACAGTCAGACAACAGACTATCAGTATGACATTACGGAAAAGCTGACGATGGATGATGTCAGTGTTGTGGATTATGCAATCAATTCCATAGATCTGTCGGTTTACGATGCTGCTAATCCGGAAGACACAGATCTTTCTTCCATGCCAAATACCGTGTCGGCATATCGTGTCCGGCTTGCCTATGACAATCTGCTGGACGATCCTTCGGGTATTGCAATCAACCTGAATCCGACACTTGATACAGATGGAAATTATGTATATGATACAGACGGAAATATGGTCTATGATGATACATTTACGAACATCAATGTTTTATCCTCCACAGATGCTTCTGCATATCAGCCGGCAGACGGTGAGATCAATTTTCTCGCTGATACAGGAGAACTGATCATTGCATCAGATATCTATAATGACTGGAAGACTGCGGATCCTGAAACACAGATGCATGTTACCTATCAAAAGGATACTTTTGAACAGAACGATCTGCGTCCGGAGCATTATTTCGACTGTGTCAGAAGAGAGTTTGACGATGCAGGAGATCCGGATGATACAACCGCAGTTTCGTATAAGAAAGAGAATCAGGAGATCGAATATGAGGTGAATTTTAATCAGAAACTGGTCATTAATACACAGGGCAGCGATTCTATCACCCATGACATCGGCAGATTTGTAGATGATATTGTGGCAGCATCCGATGCGGTATCAGCAGTTGAAAGCAAGATTTCAGAAGTCCAGACCATGCTGCAGGACGGGAATATAACAGATGAGCAAAAGACTGCATTGAATAGTATACTGGATGCATTGAACACAGAGAAGACAATCAAGGATGAGATGCTGCAGAATGCCTTTGAAAATGCAATTGCAGAGGTTCAGGAGCAGCAGAATGTTGTCAGCGTTGCAGAATCAGATCATGGCAGCAGATATGTGCGGCTTGAGCTGACTGAGAGCAGGCTTTCCACACAACAGGATGATTTTACGGATCTTTTGTCACAGAACGAGGATGCGGATCTTGTTGAAACGGTAATTAGCTACAATTCGGCTGAAACAATCTACACAGCTTCGCTCAATGCGGCTGCAAAAGTTGTACAAAATTCCTTGCTGGATTTCCTGTAATCCATTATAATATTGGATAAGGATACCGACTGCTTTGAATAGACTTTAACGGGACTGCATAAGAAAGGAGATCATGGGGATGTTGGTAAAGACGAAACATTTTGGTGAGATTGATTTGGATGAGAGTAAGATTTTATATTTTGAAAAGGGTATTATGGGTTTTGAAGACTGCAAAAAGTACACGATTCTATTTGACAGTGAAGCAGAGGAAAGACCGGCCATTTCATGGCTGCAGAGCTGCGATGAACCAGGACTGGCATTGCCGGTGATCAGCCCGCTCCTTGTAAGACCTGATTATAATCCGGTGGTGGAAGATGAACTGCTCGACTCACTTGGCGAACTGACAGATGAAAATATAGTTATTCTTCTTACTCTGACTGTGCCTGCAGATATAACACAGATGACCAGTAATCTGAAAGCGCCGATCATTATTAATTCGGATAACTGCAAAGGCTGTCAGGTAATTGTTGAAAACGCCGACTATCAGATCAAATATAAAGTATATGATTTTTTCAATAAGGCAAAAGAAAGAAAGGGGGAATAGATTATGTTAGCCCTTTCCCGAAAGATAAATGAATCTATTATGCTAGGTAATGACATAGAAATCACCATACTGGATATTAAAGGTGACCAGGTAAAAGTTGGAATCGGTGCACCGAGAACGGTTCCGATCTACCGAAAAGAGATATACAAACAGATTCAGGAATCGAATAAAGAAGCGATGCAAAGTGAAGCTTCTGTTGATGATTTAAAAAAACTGTTATAAAAATGGACAGCAAGACGGCAGATCGGTCGCTTTGCTGTCTTATTTAATGTTTTAGTGTCTCTTTTGTGTCATACACTATAAACATTTTTAAATGCAATACCGATATATTCGTTAGAAACTATGTGTATGACGTGAAAGCCCAATCGTAGCACGATGCACTCAAGGATGATTATATAAAGTACATGGAGGTGAAACAAATGGCATTGGAAGTTACATCAAATGCAAGAAATGGAATTCAAAAAGCAGCTGCGGTGCAGACGGATGCAATTGAAGTCAAGCAGACGGCAAAAGCTGTGGAAGCTGCGACTTCTGCCGCACAGGTACATGTGGCTGTACAGACTATGACAAAATCAGATAATCAGTCAGGTAAAGGCGGACAGGATACTTCCTCAAAAAATAATGAATCAGATACCATTCGTTTGAAATCAGCGGTGAAACGTGCGAATGATTCGTTAAAGGCGACCAGAACAAGATGTGAGTTCTCTTATCATGAAGAGACGAACCGGATATCGATCAAAGTTTATGATAAAGAAACGGAAGAGGTAATACGCGAGATTCCTTCAGAAGAAGCACTGGAACTGATTCAGAAGATGTATGAGATGGCAGGCATGCTTGTGGATGAGAAACGATAAATGTTTGCTAAGAGGTGCTAACACTTTGTATCACAGGTGGGTAGCAGATTGGAGATCGCTATGGGAATAAGAACAACAGGTCTGGTCTCGAACCTTGATACAGAAAGTATCATAAAAGAGTTAATGAGTGTGCAGACTTCTAAAAAGACAAAAATTGAGAATAATATTACAAAACTGGAGTGGAAGCAGGAGAAGTGGAAGGATCTGAATGAAAAGATTTATGCTTTGTATACAGATTCTCTCGCGAAGATGAGATTACAGTCTACCTATCTTGCCAAGAATGCGACCAGTTCAGATGATGCGCTTTCTGTCTCTGCAAGTTCCACGGCTGCAGAAGGTGCGCATACAGTTAAGGTCTCCCAGATGGCAAGTTCACAGTATCTGACGAGTGCAGCACTGGATTCGAGCGTTACAAGCTCGACGCTCTTATCGGATCTTGGATTTTCAACTGATGGATCGGCAGTGATAACCTTCAAAAAGGAAGGCGAAGATGCAGTTAGTCTTACGGTAGATTCGGATACAACGGTCTATGATTTTATAACTGCAGCAAAGGACGCGGGTCTGAACGCAAGCTATGATACTTCCAATTACCGTCTTTTTATCAGCTCAAAAACAAGCGGTACGGATGGCGCATTCAGTATTACTTCCAATACTTCGACTTCTGTTGCGGAAAGAACAGCTGTAAAAACGGCGGTCGGTTTTGACAGTTTAAGCAGTGCCAGTCAGGCAACTGTGAACGAACAGCTCAATGCTTACAGGGATGCCATTGTTTCGGGGGATTCAGCAGCAGAGCTCACTGCACAGACTGCTATAGAGGACATTGCATTAAAGACCATAACAGATCGTGTGTCGGATGAGACGGAAGCTACGTATCGTGCAGGCCTTGCAAGTGACAGTGACTTCAGCCAGACGGAGCTTGATCAGCTGATCGAGGATGCACTGGCATCACAGTCGGTAACTGATGAACTGGATGCTAAAGCACTTTCAGTCTCAAATGCATTTTCGAACTACGCAACAGCGATCGAGAACGAAACACTTTCTTCAGATGGCAGTCTCACAAATCTGGGACTAGAGAATGTTACCTATTCCATTGCAAATGGGACAGCAACCTACAATGCGATGACATCAGGTGCGACCCTTGTCGGAGCAGCCAACGGCGGCATTGTATACAACGGTGTTTCATTAACGGGCAGTTCGAATACATATACTGTGAATGGGCTTACCTTTACAGTAAATTCACAGGCAGCGGTCGGTGAGACCATCAGCATCAATGTATCAAAGGATATTGACACAGCGTATCAGTCGGTAAAAGATTTCGTAACGCAGTACAATGAACTGTTACAGGAGATGAATGATTTATATTATGCAGATTCTGCATCGGGTTATGATGTACTGACAGACGATGAAAAAGAACAGATGACGGATGATCAGATCGATAAATGGGAAACAAAGATCAAAGATTCTTTACTTAGGAATGACTCGACACTTGGATCGCTACTTTCGACCATGAAGACTGGTCTGTCCTCTATGACAACTGTTAACGGAACACAGTATGCACTTGCTAATTTTGGCATTGCGACCGGTGATTACTCGGAAAAAGGCCTGCTTCATATATACGGAGATGAGGAGGATTCCTATGGTGCTGATTTTACGGATAAATTAAAGACTGCACTTGAGAATGATCCGGACACTGTCATGAGTGTATTAACACAGATCACGGGGAACCTGTACTCGGCGATGACAGAGAAGATGAGTTCATCTTCGATCAGCAGCGCTCTTACCTTTTACAATGACAAGCAGCTGGATTCTCAAAAGGATAATTACGAAGAACAGTTAGCTGATATGGAAGACAGGCTGACAGCCTTGGAGGACCGCTACTATGAACAATTTACGGCAATGGAAACTGCAATGGCGAATATAACATCGACACAAAGCACACTTGCCTCCATGATGGGTACATCAACATCCTCTTAATCATATGTAATGTGAATGAGATCAGTATAAATATAAGTTTTTAAGCAAGTCTGTGTCTGCGCTGCACTGACAGACCTGCATACAAGTAAAATGCAGCGTAGAAATGAGGTATAGAAATGTCGCAAAATGCTGCCTTAGTTTATAAGGGATCAAAAATTAATACAGCATCACCTGCAGAATTGACGCTTTTATTATATGAAGGTGCTATTAAATTCTGCAATAT
>QKDK01000194.1 GCA_003252135.1 Clostridia bacterium | reverse complement strand
CAAGTCAGATCCATGTTCGTTTGAAGCGAAGAGAAAGCTGATGGGAAAAAAGTAAATAGTCGCAGCAAATTGCAGAAAAGAGGTTGCCGTGAAAATAAAAAGCATTACAACAAATCATCAGAAAGAAGTGTACTGGCAGGAAGAACTATTAGAAATTGAGGGAGTGGATGCCATGAAAGCACTGTGCATCTATCCGGAGCATACCTATCAAAAGGTCACTGGCTTTGGAGGTGCATTCACGGAAAGCTCCGGTTATAATCTGTCTCTTTTATCAGAAAAAAGGAAAGAGGAAGTCCTGCAGGGATACTTTGGAGAAGAGGGCTTATGTTATGACCTGTGCAGGACGCATATCAACAGCTGTGATTTTGCTCTTGGTAATTATGCCTATCTGGAAAAAGAGATTGATCGGGACCTGACAGGGTTCACCATTGAGCGAGATCATAAGTACCTGATACCAATGATAAAAAGAGCAACAGAAATTACAAAAGGTGAACTGACACTGCTTGCTTCACCTTGGAGCCCGCCTGCCTTTATGAAGAGCAATCAAGAGATGAATCACGGCGGGAGCCTGAAAAGAGAGTATTACACCATGTGGGCAGATTATATGGTCAGGTATCTTAAAGAGTATGAAAAATGCGGGATCATGATTCGTTACCTGACCGTGCAGAATGAACCGCAGGCTGTGCAGACCTGGGATTCCTGTATTTATACAGCTGAGGAGGAAAAGGTATTTGTGAAGGAGTTTCTGGGTCCGGCGCTTGAGCGGGCCGGTTATGGTCAGGTAAAAATCCTGATCTGGGATCATAACAAGGAAATCATGGTGGAACGTGCGTCAGAGATACTTTCTGATGAAGCGGCAAGAAAATACACAGCAGGTGTCGCATTTCACTGGTATTCGGGAGACCATTTCGAGTCTGTTGCACTGGTAAAGGAAATGTATCCTGAGATGGAGCTTATATTTACAGAGGGCTGTGTTGAATACAGTCGGTTCGCAGGTTCTGACGAAATTGATAAAGCACAGATGTATGCACATGACATCATCGGGAATTTTAATGCCGGAATGAATGGATATATTGACTGGAATCTATTGCTGGATGAGCTTGGCGGGCCAAATCATGTGAAAAATTACTGCGCATCGCCTGTGATGTGCAATACAAAGATGGATACGGTCGAGAAAAGACTTAGCTACTACTATATCGGGCACTTTAGCCGTTATGTGCATAAGGGAGCGAGAAGGATTGCAGTATCAAGGTATACCGACAGGCTGGAGGTCAGTGGTTTTATCAATCCGGATGGGGAGAGAGTCCTGATCATAATGAACAGAACTGGATTACCGGTGGAGTTCTCGGTCAAGGAAAGAGAGGCAGGCGGAAAAAGAACGCTGGAGGGACACACCATCCAGACCATATGCTACTATCCAGACGGATTGCAGTGAATGATCCATACAATTCAGGAAAGAATGCTCGGAAGGAAATATATTGTAATAGAGGAGAAGGGTGGAAAGCAAGTTGAAAAGCAAGGTGAAAAGTAAGGTGAAAAGTAAACTGGTTAGTAAGAATAAAGAAGTAAAGACAGGAAAAAGGAAAGAAGACGGGAAAGAAAACGGCCGTAAAGCAGGAATCAATCTACAGGCTGTCATTCTGCTGGTATTTATGATAACGGTCATCGGAGGAATATTGATATATAAGATAAGAGAGGCTCATGCATTGGAGAATCAGTGGAAGATTGAAAATTATCACACAGAGCAGATGGGGGAAAATGTATATCTCTTTCGACCGGAGGATCCGGCTGATGAAGTGATCAAAATACTGGATCAGATCTATGCAGAACAGGAAACAAATCAATTCGGGGATGCCCGTTATGCCATTTATTTTATGCCGGGAGAATATGATGCTTCTATTGAAGTCAAAATGGGATTCTATATGGAGGCAGCCGGACTTGGAAAACAGCCGGAAGATACTGTGATTTCTGCACTGAACTGCACGGCTACATGGCTTGGTGATGACAGTAATCACAATGCATGCTGCAACTTCTGGAGGGGCGTCAGCAACATGACCATTAACTCAGATACCATATGGGCGGTATCCCAGGCTACTTTCATGCGAAGAGTGAACATCATCGGGAATCTGGCGCTGCATGATAACTACGGCTGGGCAAGCGGGGGATTTCTGGCAGATTCAAAAATAACAGGTGTTGTAAACTCAGGAAGCCAGCAGCAGTGGCTGTCAAGGAACAGTGACTGGAATCTGTGGCTGGGTGAGAACTGGAATATGGTTTTTGTCGGGATGGAAGAAGGAGATGCGCCAAAAGGGACCTGGCCCGGGACGAAGAACACCACGGTAGAACAGACCCCGATCATAGCCGAGAAACCTTACCTTTATTATGATGAAGATAATGGTTTTCAGGTATTTGTTCCGTCTGTGCAGACAGAGTCCTCAGGTACATCCTGGGACGGTGACGGTGTATCGATTTCTGTCAGCGAATTTTATGTGGCAGATCCGAAAGAGGATACCGCTGCTTCTATAAATGCAGCACTCAGGGAAGGAAAGAATCTACTGCTGACGCCGGGTATATACCACATAAGCGAAGCGATTACAGTTTCAAAGGAGAATACTATAGTCCTTGGTCTTGGGTTCGCGACCCTGGTACCAGATCAGGGAAATGCATGTATGGAAACAGAGAATGTTGACGGAATAAGAATTGCCGGACTTTTGTTTGATGCAGGAGCAGTGGAATCAGATACTTTACTGCGTGTAGGAAAAAAAGATGACCTTGTTGCAGATAACGGAACGAAAGCGGATGGATCCAGTCAGACAGCTGATTCTGAACTGAATAGTTCCAGTGTTGTTCTAAGCGATCTTTTTTTCCGTGTCGGCGGAGTGTCTGGTTATACTGCCAAGACACAGAGCTGTGTGAAGATATGGAAGGATAATGTTATCGGTGATAATTTCTGGGTCTGGAGAGCAGATCACGGGGATAATGTGGCATGGGATCTGAATACGGCAGCCAATGGAATCATTGTGGAAGGAGATGATGTTACCATGTATGCGCTGATGGTCGAGCATTTTCAGGAGTATCAGACTATTTGGAACGGAAACGGCGGCAGAGTCTACTTTTATCAGAGCGAAATTCCCTATGATGTACCGGAACAGTCTGTATGGATGAGCCATGACGGAACAGTCAACGGGTATTCATCTTATAAGGTAGGAGATGAAGTCTTGTCCCATGAAGCCTACGGAATCGGAATCTATTCCTATCACAGGGATGCTGTTGTTGATCTCAATTCTGTAATGGAGGTGCCGGATACAGAACTGGTAAGTATTCATAATATATGTGCGATCATGATAACCGGCAATCCGGGAATATCACACATCATTAATAATGAAGGGGATGCCTGTCTTTATGCCGGTGACAGAAAGATTATTGTTGAATACCGGAACGGGGTGCAAAAATAAAAAAACGACACCATTTTATAAATTAAGTCATTATAGCATAAAGCCGCACTGTTTATAATGAACTTATCAACAGCACATAATGATTTGCGTTCCTGTCAGAACATGAATCAAAATACATTGCTGGAAGAGAAGGAGGATTATTTTATGAAATTTAGAAAAGCAGCAGCACTGTTACTGGCATCCATTATGGTGATATCCATGGTTGCATGCGGGGATTCTGAAAAAACAAATAATAGTGCAAATAATGCAGCCAACAGCAGTACACCAACAGCTACGGCAGCATCAGGTGATGATAGCACTGCACAGCCGACAGAAGCAGCAGCACTTGAGGGTAAGCTTGTAGTCTGGACTCTTGCATCAGACCTGCAGCAGTTCTCTGATTATTTTATGGAGAAGAACCCAGGAGTTGAAGTTGAAACTGTCGTAATAGCACCGGCAGATTATCCGACCAAGGTGCAGTCAGCACTGCTTGGCGAAGAAACAGAACCGGATATTATTGTTGGAGAGCCTCAGATGCTTGAGGACATGTATGATGCAGGCTTCTTTGAAGACTTAAATCAGGCACCTTACAACGCACAGGATTATGCTGATAAGATCGTTGATTACGTTTGGGAAGTCGGTCAGGACAGTGACGGTATTCAAAGAGCAATCAGCTACCAGATTACCCCTGCCGGTTTTTATTACAGAAGAGATATAGCACAGACTGTATTTGGCACAGATGATCCGACCGAGATCGGAAAGCTTTTTGCAGATTACACAACGATCATTCAGACAGGTGAGACATTAAAGGCAGCAGGTTATAAGATATTTGCATCAGATGCAGAAACAGGATATTTTTCAGGTGATTCTGCATGGGTAATCGACGGTGTATTGAATGTAGATCAGGCAAGATATGACTATATGGATCTTTGTGTAGCTCTGTATCAGAATGATCTGACCGCATTTGCAAGTCAGTGGGCAGCACCATGGTATCAGGCAATGTCTGGTCCGGTTCCGCTTCTTACAGCAGAGACACAGTGGGGAACAGATGATATGAATATCTGGGATGCAGATTCCTTTGCTGCAGCTACAGAAGGTACAGATACCGTTGAAGTATTCGCTTATGGTCTTCCTGCCTGGGGCGTTCTGGTCATGAGGGACAATGTTGGTGATACAGCAGGTAAATGGGGCGTATGCTCAGGTCCATCCTACGGTTTTGGCGGCGGTACATACATTGGTATCAGCAGCAACAGCGAAAGAAAAGATCTTGCCTGGGAATATCTGAAATTCTGTACCTTAACAGAAGACACCATGGAATGGTGGATTGCTACATCACAGGGTGATACAGTATCCTATATTCCGACACTTGAGGCACATGCCAACGATGCAAACGAAGTATACGGCGGGGAGCAGTTATATAAATTCTGGCTTGAGCAGGCTGAAGGCATCGATTATTCAAAAGTTACCAGATATGACAAAGTCATTGGGGATGCATGGGGCAGTGCTATTACAGCTATAAAAACCGGAGAAAAATCAAAGGATGATGCAGTTGCAGAATTCTATGATATTGTGGAATCCACTTATCCTGAAATTACAGTAAATCGATAGAAACATGAAGGTGGATTGGGTGCTGCAGACATGTGGCACCCATCCCTGTGGGTATGGAGGTATCAGGTCATGAAGGAAGCGGGTGTGATTCGCAAGAAACGAAATGTAAATAAAATGGGGTATGTATTTATCATACCGTTTGTCGTGACATTTCTGGTTTTTAGTGTATATCCTGTATTTAGAACATTATATTTAAGCTTTACGGATTTTAAAGGCTTTAAAACACCGAATTTTGTCGGAACAGAGAATTATGTGAGGGTGTTAAGCGACAAATTCTTCTGGAGAGCACTGGGTAATACTGTAAGAATATGGAGCCTTAATATTGTACTGCAGCTTGGTATCGCATTTTTACTGACAATAGTATTCAGTGATATAAAATATCGTCTGAAGGGTCTTGGTTTCTTCAGGGCTGTATTCTATCTTCCGAATATTATTGCCGCTACATCAGTGGCTTTTTTATTCAGAACCTTGCTTGATTGGAGATATGGCAGCATCAACCAGATCCTTGCATCAGTTGGGATCAACGCAGCGACACCGGTGAACTGGCTCGGCAGCAGCTCGGTTGCACCATATGTTATCTCTGTTATCGGAGCCTGGATGTGGTTTGGTAATTCATTCATACTTTTGATGGCCGGTGTACAGGGTATTCCAAGTGATTACTTTGAGGCTGCTGCAATTGATGGAGCAGGAAGATGGAAGGTATTTCGAAAAATCACGATTCCGCTTCTGAAACCAATTTTGCTATATGTCGGAATCACCTCACTGATTGGAGGACTGCAGATGTTCGATCTGCCATTCCTGATCAGCGGAGGAACAGCAGGCAATCCATCCGGTAAATTGCAGACAGTTATCATGTATCTGTATAAATTCGGCTTTGAAGTCGGGACACATCAGGTTGGGTATGCGGCAGCAATAGCCTATACTCTGTTCGCAATCATTCTGGTGATTTCAGTTGTCCAGTACAGGCTGATGAGAGAAAAGGAGAATTAATATGGAGCTTAGAATCAAAAAAACAATTCTCTATCTGCTGCTGAGTGTACTGGCACTGACCTGTGTTCTTCCATTTGTGCTGATGATGGTCAATTCCACCAGAAGCGGCTTGGAAATTATGACTTCATTCAGTTTTATTCCCGGAAAATCGGTCAAGGAAAACTGGGAAACAGTTTTTGGATATTTTAATCTGATCCGCGGTTTCGGAAACAGTATTATGGTAGCAGTTCCTGCGACCATACTGACAGCATATTTTTCAGCTATAACAGCATATGCACTGGCAATTTATCATTTCCGGGGAGGAAAGGTCCTTTTCTTTGTTATTGTTGTTTTCATGATGATTCCCGGACAGCTCAGCCTGCTTGGATTTTATAACCTGATTGCCAAGCTGAAACTGATCGATTCCTATATTCCGCTGATCATTCCGGCCATTGCATCACCGGGAATTGTGTTCTTCTTAAGACAATATCTGATTTCAGTGCTTTCAAAATCGCTGCTGGAAGCAGCAAGAATTGACGGTGCAGGAGAACTTCATATATTCCACCGCATTGTATTTCCGATTATGCTGCCAGGTGTTGCAACGATGTCGATCGGTGCTTTTATCGGAAACTGGAACAGTTATCTTGTTCCGTTGATCCTATTGAACTCACCTGAAAAATTCACACTGCCTGTTATGATTGCTTCCCTGAATTCTTCAACAGATATCACGAGCAATCAGGGAGCTATATATCTGGCTGTTGCGATTTCTGTTATCCCGATCCTTGTGGTCTTTGCTTTCTGCTCCAAGTATATCATAAGCAGTATTTCCGCAGGAGCAGTGAAGGAATGAGCTGAATGGAATGATATGGATAAATGACTAGGATTAATATGAAAAATTTGATATACTCATAATATACGGATACATACTTGGGAAGGAATGGGGATATTATGGGAAAGCGCACATGGATTCTGCTTCTGGCAGCATTAATGTTCTTAATGCTTGGCGGATGCCGGAATACGGAAAATGCAAGCAGCCAGGATACTGAAGGGGAACAGTCAGCCTGGGAAAGACTTGCGGGAGAACCAGTTACCTTCGACTGGTATATTAATTATTCCTGGTATACTACGCCTTGGGGACAGAACGCTGTCTCCAGGGCTATTACTGATGAAACAGGAGTAAGCATTCAGTTCGATGTGCCGACCGGCAGTGAAAAAGAAAAGCTGAATGCCATGATTGCATCGGATACCCTGCCAGACCTGGTAACGCTTGGATGGTGGGAAAACCAGGTGCAGACAATGATAGATCAGGACATGGTATATGCATTAAATGAGCTGGCGGATCAGTATGACCCTTATTTTTACAAGGTCGTTGACAGTCAGGTGGTCTCCTGGTATCAGAAAGAGGATGGCAACCTGTATGCTTATCCGAATTCCTCCTACTCGCTGCAGGATTTTGAAAGCGGAACCAATATTGGAAGCAATCAGAATTTTCTTGTCAGAAAAGATATTTATGAAGCCATCGGCAGCCCCGATATGACAACACCGGAGGGTTTTCGCCAGGCGGTGGCAGCAGCATTGGAGATGTTCCCGGAGGTTCATGGGGAGGCTTTGATTCCCATAGGTTCTGATGAATTCTATGATGAAGGCTGCAACTCATTTGATAAATATCTGCAGAACTTTCTTGCGGTGCCGTTCGAAGTGAACGAAACCTATAACGACAGATATGTAGATGAAGATTATATAACCTGGCTCAAGCTTTTCAGACAGTTGAATCAGGAAGGGTATCTGGCTGACGAAATATTTATTGATAAAAGAACACAGCTTGAAGAGAATATGGCAAAGGGGCGATACTTTTGCCTTTTATATCAGGGAAGTGATATTCAGACAGCACAGAAAAAGCTGAACGCAGAGAATCCGGATATGGTCTACATAGCAGTGAATGGTCCGAAAAACGCACAGGGTGATGATCCGATACTGCCAAGCACCGGAATCAACGGGTGGACGTTGACCATGATATCCAAGAACTGTGAGGATCCGGAACGCGCGATCGCATTCTTAAGCTATCTGATCAGTGAACAAGGACAGAAAAAAGTATTTCTTGGGGTCGAAGGTGTGACCTATGATATTGTGGATGGGACTTATGTTATAAAACCGGAAGTTCAGGAACTGCTGAACACGAACAGAGAAGAATATGACAGGTTATACGGTGCAGATGATGCTTACTGGATGCTGCAGGATAATGTCATGCAGGATCAGTGGATCGTGGACTCGGACGATCTGATACAGTCCCTGCGAGAATGGACAATGCCTTATACACAATATACAGGTCAATATGACATCGTGTTCGAAGCAGACAGCAAATACGCTCAGATGGACAGAAAGATTAAGCTTGCCTGGGGAAAGACACTGCCCCTGCTTCTACTGGCTGATTCCGATGAAGCCTTTGATCAGATCTTTGACACATATGTGAAAGAAAAATACGAGCTTGGATATGAAGAGCTGCAGCAGGAATATACCAGAGTCATGCAGGAATCCAAAGAAAAACTGGGATTGAAATAATATGGGGATGATAAAACGCTGGTTTTCAAAAAAGGCCTTGAATAGTAAGATAACAATTCTGCTGGGAATTATCGTATTCCTGCCGATCGGCGGTATTATTACGCTTGTTTTCCAGAATCTAAATGCCAGTAACAGCAAACAGGCAATAGCCAATCTCAAATATTCCATGACGCAGACCTACGGTGTGGTGCAGAAAACTGTAGAACTGTGCAATACCTCTACACAGGTATTCATCAATTATCAGAATCTAACGGATTTTCTGCTTCTGATAGAAAGCGAGGATGAACTCGATACCTTAGACCTGGTTGGATTTTACCATGATGATATTGGCATGCTTGAGAATATTGTGAATTCCAATCCTTACCTTTATCAGATCAGGGTCTATTCGGAGAGTAATGATTTTCCTGAAATGCTGCCTATTCTTTATCATCATAGCAGGATGGAGGATTTTACCTGGTATAAGGATTACAGATCAGGAGAATGGCAGTTCGATTATACAGATACAATGTCTAGCAACTCGGTGAATGCATCCAGTCATACCATGGGTCTGATTACGACACTGGAAGACTTTGACTATGGTGAACTTGCTGTGATAGAGGTTGCGGTACGCATGGAAGAGGTCTTTGATTCCATGTTTATGTCGACCGATGATGACTGGGAGTGTTTGGTTGATAATAACGGCACCTGCTACAGCGGAGCAAAAGAAGAATGTATATGGGAACAGAACAGGGAGGAAGCAGTCAGCCAGATTTATAGCCTGAATATGCAGGACGATTCTTCTTTTGAAGATTCCGGATTTGAAAGTCAAAAGGAATCTTACTTTGAAACAGAACTGATGGGCAGACAGGTAGTGATCGGAGTACTGCCTATGAAAGAGCTGCATGCAACGCTGATCCGTGTGGTAAGTATGGAAGATAGTCTGAAGACCATATGGAAGTACCAGACTGTCTATATGCTCGGTCTGCTGCTCGTATTTCTACTGCTTGTGGGACTGATCAATATTCTGGTCAAAACGCTTTTGAGGCGCTTTTATGAAATCCTGTCTACGATTTCTAAGATACAGGACGGTGATCTGGAGGTCAGGACCAATCTGTCCGGTAACGACGAGATGGGTCATCTTGGTATGCAGATCGACATCATGCTTGATACCATCGACCGGTTAATGCATGAGAATCTGAAAAGAGAGCTTTTAATGAAGAACTCTGAAATTAAAGCACTGCAAAATCAGATCAATGCACATTTTATCTACAACGTTCTGGAAGCTATTAAAATGATGGCAGAAATTGATGAAAAATCAGAGATTTCTGATGCGGTCACTTCGTTAGGGAAGCTGCTGCGGTATGGCATGAAGTTTACTGCAAGAAATGTTACCGTAGGACAGGAGCTTGAGTATGTAAGAAACTATCTGGAACTGATCAATCTCAGGTTCGACTTTCGGATCACCCTTGCAATCAGCATTCCGGATCTGATATATCAGCAGGAAATTCCAAAAATTACGCTGCAGCCGATCGTAGAAAACGCATTTTACCATGGTATCGAAGAGCTTGGTGAAGATGCAAGCATCTATATTAAGGCTTATGAGGAAGGCAATGATTTTCTAATTGAAATCACGGACTCTGGTAAAGGTATGAAGCAGGAGGAGGTCGACCAGATCCATCAAAAGCTTGCAGGTGACCTCGAAAGCGGCGGCGGCAGCGGAAATGGCATCGGACTTAAAAATGTACAGGACAGAATTAGGATCTCCTTTGGTGAACAGTATGGTATCCATATTTTTTCCAAAGAAAAATGTTATACAAAGGTTGTTGTCAGGTTACCTATCACGCACAGGGGGATAGAAAGCGATGAATAGAGTTTTGGTTGTAGAAGACGAAAAACTGATTCGCAAAGGTATCGTAACGATGCTGAACAGGATGCCGGTACATATTGGGGAGATTATAGAGACCAGAAATGGTGTCGAAGCAATGGAGGTTCTTCAAACTCTTAAGGTTGATCTTGTCATAACAGATATCAGAATGCCTAAAATGGATGGAATACAGCTTGTCCGAAATGTGAAGGAGCTGCCTGAAAAGCCGTTTGTCCTTGTAATCAGCGGTTACGATGATTTCAACTATGCAGTCGAGGTCCTTCGTAACGGGGTAAAAGATTATCTGCTGAAACCAGTCGAAAGAGATAAATTCTACGCAGTGATACAGGCTGTTCAGGATGAGATCGACAGCAGGGATGAAAAGGATTTGATTTCTAAAAGGATCGGGAGCCAGCAGCTGAAGTACATGCTGCTTAACAAAAATATAAGAAAAGATGAAATTGAAGCAATAGAAAAGCTTTTTCATGAGCTGATTCCTGATAATGCTTACTATATCTGCAGTGTATGTCCCGATCTGGATGTGACATTTCATAATGAGAGCATGGTGCTTTTAGAAGATGTGGGAGGTCATAACCTGCTGCTCGTACAAAAAAATGAGCTGGAGCAGCTGATGAATGACAGCACTATGCACCGCAGTATTGGCATCAGCAGGCTGCATAACGGACTGGAAGAAATGTCAGAAGGTTACAGAGAAGCCTGCAAAGCAAGGCAGGAGGCCTATGTAAAATGTCTTCCATTCTGTCACTATGATGAGTCTGGCAGCGAATATGAGACCATACCGGCGGATTTTGCAGAACAGTTCGTTCAGCTCTTTGGTACGCAGCGTGCAGAAGAAGGTCTGAAAAAGTTTGGAAGCATAAGGTTCAAAGCCAGAAAAAATGTGATTGCATCAGAGGAACTGCTGGATATAACCAAATCAATCATTCAAAAGCTGATCATGACCTACGAGAGGATCATTGATTTTGATCTCGATGAACTGCAGAAATTTAATGAACCGCTGCGGTATGAAAATGCCGATATCTATTATGAACAGATGGAGAGATGGATAAGGAATAAGCAGCAGCTGATCATGGAAGAGTTCGATGACTATCGTAACAAAGAAAAAATTAACATGGCAGTTCATTACATCAAGGAAAATTACCGGAACGAATTGAATATGGCAGTGGTGAGTAACACCATTTCAATGAATTATTCACTTTTCTCGTTAAACTTTAAGCAATACACAGGAATGAATTTTGTGAATTACCTGAAAAAGATAAGAATTGAAGAAGCCAAGCGGCTGCTTGCGGAAACTGATGAGAAAATCATAGATATCAGCCAGATGGTGGGTTATGAAAATGAAAAGCATTTTATGAAGACCTTTAAGAGCATCAGCGGGGTATCCCCAAGTGAATACCGCAGAAATAAGCAGCCATTAAGAAAAGAATGAAAGAAACACGAAGTTAACATTCGTAAATCATGCATGTAAAACAACTTCGTGTAAAAGAACTGCGATATTCTCGCAGAGGGCTCGAACATCTTGTTCTATACTCATTATTTGTGATGCCAAAAGCGGCATCATGTTTTGAAGTGTGAAAGAATTAGATAATTCTTGCGCAGGTATGTGGAGAAGTATGAAGGGACATGCGTATGACTTAACAAACCTTACTTTTGATAATCAGACTGGTTTCTGTATTTCATCGGTGTCAGACCTGTTTCATTACGAAAGCACTGGATAAAATGGCTTTGTGATGAAAAGCCATAGTATTCGGCAATCTCGCTGTAGGAATAATCTGAAAAACGCAGCATATTAGCAGCAGCTTTTATCTTCTCACGGCGGATAAAGCTGCTGATGCTTTCTCCTGTCTCTTTATGAAAAAGTGTGGACAGGTAACTGCGGTTCATGCTCAGTTTCTCTGCTACCATGGCAACTGTCAGGCGTTCATTTCTATGATGGTAGATATACTCTATGGTTTTTGCTGTCTGCAGAGAGTAGGTCTGTTTTTTTGGTAGATCAGCCATCTTCTGCGTAAAATCAAGCTGCATTTCGTTATGCAGCAATAAAATCTTTGAAGCTGAGGAAAGGCTGTCCATTTTACTGATGTACAGATCGCTCAGTGTATATGCCAGCTCGCGTTCCAGACCGTTTTCAACGCATAATCTGGTTATCAGGGCGACTGATACGACAAAATGATACCGGATATTGCGCAGATAATCCGTGGAAAGCTGTCCATACCTGAAATTCTCATATCTGTGTATGTCATCCGGATCAGACAGCAGATTTGTTACAGCCTCCAGATTTCCTTCTGTAATATTATTATAAAAACTGTATTCCTGTTTATATTCGACATGGTTCTTTTGCTCCTCACGCTGATTAAAGAGCCGCGAGGTCAGTTCTTTGTTCATGCTCATATAAGTAATCTCCTGAAATTGTTTATGCTGAAATTGTATATATAACATATATAACATTAATACAACATGGATGATATATCAATGGCAAAATATCCAATATAATGAAAATAATACCAGAGTAGAAGAAAAATGATTTCTGGCTTTATCAGATGGGGGGATATTGTTATGATTAATGCCTATTTATATGGAATGATTGTTGGTTCCAACAGCTTTAAACTTTCAGAATTTGTAAAACCGGACGAATACACCGAGATTCAGGCAAGATATAGTTTTCCAGGCGGCGAGACAGGGACCTGTGCAACGGTTCTCTCTTCTCTTGGAGTTCATGTTAAAATGGACGGAAATCATATCGGAAGAAAAGTAGCACCACTGGTCAAAGCATTTTATAAGGATAAGTCGGTAAGCCTTGATTCCCTGTTTTTTGATGAAGGATATGAAGGGCTGGAGGATTTTGTCCTGATTGCCGGTGATGCAAGAACGCCAATGGGAACCTTTGAAAAATTCTATACACAAGCTTACCGTGACGGTATAAAGAGATGGAACAGACCGCTTGAAGAAGATGTCATGAAATGCGATGCTGCTGCTATCGATCCCTACTTTCAGGCAGAATGTGACCTTGCGGCAAAATACTGCATAAAGCACGGAAAACCATATGTCACGATCGATTGCCAGTATGACAGTCTGCTGCACCGTAATTCTGCAATTTCAATCATATCGGGAGAAGGAATACATAATAATTATCCGGGCAGGACACGGGATGAGATGTTCCCTTTATACCAGGAAAATGGCGCCGGACTCACCATCATCACCAACGGCGGCAAGAAATTTTTTTATGGCAGAAAAGACGGAGAGATGAAATCCTTCGAGCCATATAAGGTTGAGGGCGTCAGTACCTTAGGTGCCGGTGATACGTTCAAAGCCGGATGTACGTACGCACTTGCTAAAGGCATGGGGGATGATGAACTGATCAGATTCGCAAGCGCCTGCTCTGCAGTTGCTATTTCGAGATATCCTTCCCAGCTGAATCCTCCGACATTAAAAGAAGTAGAAGAATTGATACAGAAATTTGCTTAAGCCTTTGCCGCTAAGGCAATAATATGTGCAATACATAAAACAGAGACCGAATTACCAATCATTGCGGTACACCAGGACTCGTATGTTGACAGTTAATATACAGGATTTATAAAAGGTGCAAGACATTAATTTAATAAAGTCAGAGATAACAAAAAAAGCAGGAAACAGACCTGAATTGAGCAGGGAGCCTGCTTTTTTCTGTATTAAAATTTAAAATACTAAGAATTCAATTCTGTAATTGACAAATAATGCCGTAAAAGGTAGAGTTGTTTTATGACGTGAGCAACTGCTCACGAGTTTGAAAGGAGATTGGTCATGGCTTATAATGGGTTTGCAATTGATGAGTATCTTGATGCAGAAAAGGTAACAAAGGAACTGGATGAGTTGATAAAAAAACCGGTGTATTCTATTAAGAAAAGCTATCTGGATGAATATGAGGCTGAGTATTTTAGTAAGAAGTGTACCAAATCAAAAGCTATGATCGATGAAGCCAGAAAGACAATTCCAGGCGGTGTTCAGCACAACCTGGCTTTTAATTATCCATTTCCCATTGTTATTACAAAAGCAGAAGGTGCCAAGATGTATGATGTGGACGGAAACTGGTACTATGACCTGTTGCAGGCTGGCGGTCCCACCATATTAGGAAGTAATCCGCCGGCTGTCAGAGACCAGGTCATTGAACTGTTAAAGACGTGCGGCCCATCAACAGGACTTTTTCATGAATATGAATATAAGCTTGCCAAGAAGATATCTGATCTGGTACCGTCTGTCGATATGTTCCGTATGCTGGGATCCGGAACGGAAGCCTGTATGTGTGCAGCCCGTGTTGCAAGATTAAAGACAGGCAAGAAGAACATATTGAAAATGGGAGGAGCATACCATGGCTGGTCAGATCAGCTGGCATACGGCATAAGAGTCCCAGGAACAAAATCACTTTTATCAAAAGGTGTGCCGGGATTTGTTTTCCGTCATACCGATGAGTTTTTTCCAAATGATCTTGGCAGTCTTGAGAGGAAACTCTGGAAGAATAAATTCAATGGGGGAACCGCTGCCATTTATCTCGAACCGGTTGGTCCGGAAAGCGGAACAAGACCGGTATCAAAAGAATTTGTTAAGGGTGCAGAAGCACTGGCACACAAATATGGAGCATTGCTGATATTTGACGAGGTAGTAACCGGCTTTCGTATCGGAACAAGCGGCGCACAGGGATTCTTTGGCGTTGACCCTGATCTTACCATCTTCGGGAAAGCAATTGCGGGCGGATATCCCGGCGCAGGAGGTGTCGGCGGACACAAAGACTGCATGGCACACCTTGGAGCGGGACTTGATTCTTCAGGCAAGAAAGTATCAAAGGCAATGTGCGGCGGAACGATGGCAGCAACTCCTGTTTCCTGTGTTGCGGGGTACTATGCTATCAGCGAAATTGAAAAGACCAACGCCTGCGAGGTGGCAGGCAGGATGGGTGACCGTCTGACAAAGGGACTTCAGGGCATTATCAAAAAATATGACCTGCCGTTCGTTGCCTTTAATCAGGGTTCGATCTGCCACCTTGATAATGCAGGAACCATGCATTTCAGCGTGAACTGGAGCAAGCCATGGACTATTCCGGGCGTATTAAAGGAAACCGGAATCCGGCAGAAGGAGATGGAGCATATCGGCGCAGCGTATACAGCGGAAGGACTTATAACACTTGCCGGTTCAAGACTATATACGAATGCTGCATACACAGAAGAAATGATAGATGATGTACTCTCAAGATTCGACAGGGTATTTTCAAAGTGCGGAACAATGTAAGTCTGTTATAAAATGCAGGAGGGAGGAAATGTATGGCTTATTCAATTACTGAGGCAAAGGAACAGGTCATCCGGGCCGGAGTGAAGCTGGTCGAGACCGGATTGATAGCAAGGACATGGGGGAATATCAGCGCAAGAATTTCTGATACCCAGTTTGTCATAACACCAAGCGGACTTGCCTACGAGACACTGACACCTGATCAGATCGTGACAGTGAATATTTCAGACTGCACCTATGAGGGAGACATCAAACCATCCAGCGAAAAAGGAATCCATGCTGATGCATACAAACTACGTAAGGAGGTCAATTTTATCATCCATACCCACCAGGAGATTGCATCGGCAATCGGCATCGATGGGTGCAGCCTGCAGATTGGGGGGGAAGAAGATAAAAGAGTTCTGGGGAGTACCATACCTTGTGCAGCTTATGGTATGCCTTCTACCGGAAAGCTGAAAAAAGCGGTTGCCACAGCGATCATAACCAATCCAGAGAGTACTGCGGTACTAATGAAACATCACGGAACGCTCTGCCTTGGCAGAGATTATGAAAATGCTTTTGAAATTGCACAAAAACTGGAGCATGCCGCAAAAGAGCAATATACTCAGGTCTGCAAGAAGCTGCCGGCCATGAGAAGACCGCAGAATTACGGAAGCAGTGAACGGCAGGGTGACAGTTTTATGCTCACGGTCGACAAAACAGTCAAAAGCTATAAAGTGAACGGCAGTCATCTTAACGATCCGAAAGAAGCCAGACTTCATGCGCAGATCTACAGCTGTACCGGTGTGAATTATATCCTGCACGCCGTAGATGATGAAGTGATGGCAGTCAGCAGCAGCGGACGGATTCTGAAGCCGCTGCTTGATGATCTTGTTCAGATAGCCGGTATTAATATCAGGGTCGTAAAGGATGCATTGAACAATCCTGCCATTGCTGCCAGTCATTTGAAAAACAAGAATGCTGTTCTTCTGGAGCACGAGGGGGCTCTGTGTACCGGAATTACTGAAAGTGATGCAAAAGCAGTTCAAATGGTTCTACGGAAGGGCTGTCTGGCTGATCTGTATGCATCTGCACTGCATTGCAAAAATCAACTGGGATTTTTCGATTCACTGATACAGAGGCTTGTGTATGTAAAAAAATATTCAAAGCAGAAAAAATAAATGGAATGAGGTATTGCATGCTGAAAAAGCTTACTGACGAAAAAATAGCAGAGATTCTGGAGACAGGAATTGCAGAATTTGCGCTGCATGGTTTCGATGGGGCGAATACCAATGTTATAGCAAAAAAAGCAGGAATCAGCGTAGGAGTATTATACAAATACTATGAGAATAAAGAAGTTTTTTTCCTTGCCTGCGTGAGGAGAAGTCTGGAAGCACTCGAATCAGTTCTTATGGAAGCCACTCGGGATGAAGAAAAGATTCTCGTCAGGGCAG
>QKDK01000298.1 GCA_003252135.1 Clostridia bacterium | reverse complement strand
ATAATCCTGGTTCAGTCTGCTGACAGTCTCTGTTCCGTTATCATAAGACGCTGTCACACTATAGCGCCTCCAGCCAGTTCTTTTATCCCGGAACTTGAAATCTGTGATCTTTGCTCCTGCTTTCTTCTCCAGTTCGTCAATATATATCTGAAATACCCTGGGAGACGGTACACCATGACATATGATATCAACACTGATGAGATTCTCATATCGCTTTCCAAGATAAGCATGAAGACCGGCAATCTGGCAGGGCGTTCCTGTAAACAACACCGTCCTGCCCTGACGAAGGAATTCTTCTGCTTCATGAAATGATTCGCCTATGTAGCTTTGAACATATTTGGATCCGCGAAACCGCTGCACCTCATTTTTTGATTCAATATAAGTATGAACGACCCGCATCTTGTCATCGTAAGCTGCTCCGAATACGACACCGCCTCTGTCTAATGCATAGTCGGCAAGCAGCGTGAATACACCGCCGGATGAGCTTTTTTGTCTGATTGTATCGTCTTTATTCCAGCAGGCATAAATCTTAGGATTCGTACCCTGCTCACTTTTATTGATCACCGGGCAGCTTCTTCTGCAGGCACCGCAGGATACACAGGTCTTAGCATCTATTTTAGGATACCAGAAGCCTTCCCTATCCTGTTCCATAGCAATTGCATTAAACTTACAGGCTGTGATACAGGCCTGACAGCCGGTGCATTTATTTCTTTCTACCAACTCCACCATTATGATATCCTCTGTTTGTCATAGAATCTTTCCTGTATAGCTGTTAATATTACTCTTTTTAACTTCATCTCCACTTATAGGAAAGCATTCTCATTCTAGCAGGGAATACTGTCCTTGACAAATTAATTTTTTATACTTTTTTATGCTTGATCTGGGTATTAAAAATCTTATTTTTAAAAATAGAAGCGCTTGAATTCATCCTGCAACAAATTTCTTCGTTATTTGATGAATGTCAGCGCCTCGTATTTATTGTACAATTATGATGATATGGGGTTAAACAAGTATTTGCCCCCATGATGTTATGTTCTGAACCTTAAAATGCAGTTATTCAGGCATTAATACCGATCTTTAGGGCATTCTTATTTACTTCGATCATGGCAGTTTTTCTTGCAGGCACACACTTGTCGACAGCTTTGAACAAGGATTCTTCTGTACAAAAGCCAAGTTCCTTGAACATCTTTCCAACAAGGATGATGTTGTCACAGCCTTCGATTTCGTTTTCTCTGGCAAGTTTTCCGGCTTCTATATAATATACCGTCACATCATCTCTTTCCACCTTCTTTTCGATCATGGAACTGTCCACAATGATCGTACCGCCCGGTACAACACTGTCCACAAATTTATCAAGTGACGGAAGATTCATGGCAACAAGTACATCCGGTGTCACAACAAGCGGTGAGCCGATCGGATCATCACTGACAACCAGGCTGCAGTTACAGGTTCCGCCTCTCATCTCGGGTCCATAGGATGGGAGCCAGGATACTTCTTTGCCATCAAGCAGGCCGGCATAGGCAATCAGCTTTCCAGAGAAAAGCACACCTTGTCCTCCAAATCCTGCAAGCAGTACATTCCATGTCTTACTCATGACTGCTTCCTCCTTCCGTAACATCCTTGTAGACGCCAAGCGGGTAATAAGGAAGCATGTTGTCCCTCAGCCACTGAATCGATTCCTGCGGACTAAGTCCCCAGTTCGTCGGACAGGTGGATACTACTTCGATAATAGAGTAGCCGCGTTTATTGATTTGATTTTCGAAACCTTTTTTTATTGCCTTTTTAGCAGCCATGACATTCTTTACATTATCAACGCTGACACGCTGCGCAAGTGCTGTTCCATCCAGCGTGGCAAGCATCTCACAGACACGGATCGGATGGCCTGCAGTTGCTGTGTCACGGCCGTAAGGTGATGTCTGTGTGATCTGGCCCGGAAGTGTTGTCGGAGCCATCTGTCCGCCTGTCATACCATAAATAGCATTGTTAATGAAAATAACTGTTATGTTTTCTCCGCGTGTTGCAGCATGTACTGTTTCTGCAGTTCCGATGGCTGCAAGGTCGCCGTCGCCCTGATAGGTAAATACGACATTATCCGGCAGGCATCGTTTGATTCCTGTCGCAACGGCCGGCGCACGTCCGTGAGGTGCCTGTACCATATCGCAATTAAAATAATTATAGCTGAATACGGAGCATCCAACAGATGCCACGCCAACTGCTGTTCCCAGAACACCAAGCTCTTCGAGCACTTCACCGACCAGGCGATGCACAATACCATGCGTACAGCCGGGGCAGTAATGGAATGGTGCATCCGTCAGTCCTTTTGTTTTTTCAAATACAACTGCCATACTTATGCCTCCTTCCCAGCCAGTGTTTTAATCTGTTCCAATACTTCTGCCGGAGTTGGAATCACACCGCCGGTTCTGCCGTAAAAACAAACTCTTCTCTTACCTTCAACTGCCAGACGTACATCGTCAACCATCTGACCCATATTCATCTCTACACAAAGATATTCTTTTGTTGTTTCAATGGTCTTTTGAATGGCATCAACAGGAAATGGCCACAATGTGATCGGTCGGATCATTCCGGCTTTTATTCCCTGTGCACGTGCTGCATTCACAGCGCTTCGAACAACACGTGAGGAAGCACCAAAAGCAACAACAGTTACATCGGCATCCTCAGTCAGGTAGCTTTCTGCTCTCTGTTCATGCTTCTTCATCTCGTCATATCGTTGAAAACGTTCAATATTTAATCTCTCAAGCTCTGTTGTTGATATATACAATGAATTTGCAATATTTCTCTGCCTCTGATTTTTATGTCCTGTCACAGCCCATGGCTTATCGGAAGCTGTCGCGGAATCGGAATCCGGAAGTGTTACCGGCTCCATCATCTGTCCAAGCATACCGTCGGATAAGATCATGGACGGAACTCTGTATTTTTCACCGACTTCAAAAGCCAGCGGTACAAAATCCACCATCTCCTGAATCGTGGATGGTGCAAGCACATACAGCTGGAAATCGCCATGTCCGAGTGCTTTGGTCGCCTGCCAGTAATCAGACTGGGAAGGCTGGATTCCGCCAAGACCAGGGCCGCCGCGCTGTACATTGATGATCAGTGCAGGAAGGTCAGATCCTGCAATATAAGATACACCTTCTGATTTCAGACTGATTCCCGGGGAGCTTGATGATGTCATGGCACGATGGCCTGTTGCTGCCGCTCCAAGCACCATATTGATGGCAGAAACCTCTGATTCTGCCTGTAAAAATACGCCTCCTACCTTTGGCATCCTTTTTGCAAGGTATGCTGATATCTCTGTCTGCGGCGTAATAGGATAACCGAAGAAATGCCTGCAGCCAGCTGAAAGAGCTGCTTCTGCCAGGGCTTCATTGCCTTTCATTAAAACTTTTTCGCTCATAGTCAGACTCCTTTCGCTGTCTTATCTTTCCACTGTAATTGCAACATCCGGGCACATCATGGCACATGATCTGCAACCGGTACATTTTGACTGGTCGATTGAAGCCGCAGGATGATAGCCCTTACTATTGATCCGCTCTTTTTCAAGTTCAATGATCTTCACCGGGCATGCCATAACCCACATTCCGCACCCTTTACACAACATTTCGTTGACTGTAATCCTCGCCATGTTGGTTCCTCCTTTTGTCTCTTGCTTTATTATTTATTTTATTTATTATATTTATTTATTTCATTATATGTCCATACAATTCCTTATGGTTCTCTGATTAAAACTATTCCCAGACTGTTTTTACCTGAATGGAAACAGGATATAACGCATCTACTTTTCCTTTCAGCTCTGGTGCAAGATCCTCTCTGACAACTGTTGCAGCTATCGGCAGACCAGTAAGCTTTGAGACCTGCTTTGCAAAGGGCAGGGAATGCAGTATTGTTTCTGCAGTTGTTTCCTCTTTCAGATGAGAGTTGTTCACAATGGCTGTTGCATGGCATCTCGAAGATGCCTCGATTTCTTTTAAAAGTTGGGTTGCTTCTTCCGGAGTCGAAGTCAGGTTGCGATATTGATTGATCACATAAAAAAGATCATAATCTATGGAATCCAGCTGCTGGCGAAACCTTCCCAGAACAGTTGCTCCAACATCATCACCGCCGACATCCAGAATAACATGATCACTTGTTGTAAAAGCTGTATATATCTCAGCCGGTAGCGATGGAACATCCACATTGCTGTGAGCAAATACAGGAGCTATCATGCGAATTCCCTGCTCATTCAGTTCCTTGATATAATCAGAAGACCTGAAATAAGGATTCACAAGGTCAAGATCCGCCATCAATACCTTTTTCCCGCTCTTTTCCAATTCAAAAGCAAGATTCAGAGCCAGATTTGTTTTGCCGCAGCCATAATGCCCGCAGATAATTGTAAAACGTTTTTTTATCATATTCCTCCTGAATTCTTTATTCGGCTTTTCCTCATTTATGCGTATAGTTTCTGCGCATAGCATAAGTTTTCACCGAGAAACACACCTATGACCATGAAAATTGCCCACGATTCTTTTTAGTTTATCACATCAAAATATAAAATACAAGTATTGCTGATCACTGATGTATGATGAATAAAAGAAGAGATGGCAAACTTCTCTGCCACCCCTTCCGACTTGTTTTACCAGTAAACTGATTTTAATTGAAGAGATTGTTTGTTACACAATTCGTATAACTGTAGGTCGTTCCGACGCAGGAATCAACCGGATAGGAAGGATAGACCTGCGTAGTTCTGGTATGATTATCATCGATCTTGTCTGTTGTTATATTGAAATAGGTATACCCGATGTAGCTTTCCGGCATATTCAGCGGATCATCCCAGGTAACATCCATCTCGTACCATGTTGAAGGATCGATGGCAGTACCGTCTAAGGTCTTCATGGTCGAAAAATCAATCTCGTCTCCATAATTTATTATATTCCAGGCATGTGCTTCCCCTGCATTTCCAAAGATGATAACACTCTGCACGCCGACCATCTCAAGTACATACTCTGTAGCAAGTGCGTAGCTCATGCAGACCGGAGTATAGCCATCCACAAGCATGGCAGCCATGGTCTGATCCAGTGATGATGCTCCGTATTCCTTGAACTGTATCAGATAATCATGTACGACTTTTACCTTCTGAATCTTAGTCGCATCCGAACCATAGGTATCTGTTATCTTCTGTACAATGGCTGCTGCTGTGACATTGGATTGTGCAAGCAGTGTATCAACTTCAGACTTGACACGCATATTCAATACGACCTTTGTTATATTATATGAACTATCCCGGTAGTAGGTATAAGTTCCGATGGCCTGCAGCAGCTCCGGATTGTCGATTCTTACCGAACTTACGATCCAGCTCAGGTCTGCCTCTTTTACACCAAGGTCGGAAACTGTGGTCTCTGCGGCATAGGTGGAATATGCCAGGTAGATCCTCTGATACAGGGTTGTCCTTGTATTGATGCCATCGGCAGCATCCAGCTGTTTACAAAGATTGTAGCCCCACTCATTTTTGTATACACTGAGCTCTCCGTCTGCAATGAACTGGTACCGCAGGTAAATCGTATCACTCTTGTCTCCTGTGTCCGGATTTACTGTATAGGCTCTAAGCTCAGTCACATCACCAGCCGATCCGCTGAAGGTAACCGAATGAGCTGTGTTCTTGCTGTATGCCCCCTGATCAACAGAAACATAAAGGTCCAGTCCCTCGGCAACAGTAAAATTAACAGTCTTTTCCACAGTCTGACCTGATTCGATCAGAAATGTACCAGATTCCACATCTGCCACCGGTATGTCGCCGCCAATACCCTTGATCTGAGATGCCAGCCTGAATTCCAGTTCATTTGTATTCTTGTCTTCTTTAACAGTATCGATCCTGTATATCACAGCATAACTGTCTGCAAAACTTGAAAACGATGAATATGCCACTTTTATGCTCTGACCAGCTTTAATGCTCTTGAGCTTTACATACCCTGTCTCTCCTGACTTTGCATTTAAATCTATCGTATCAATAAAAGAAGACACACTTCCTGCCTGGCTCTTATCTATAACTGCTACCTGATAAACTATATCAGAATTGTTCTTGATCAGCAGTCCCCCTGAAATATCAGCGATATTGACGCGAGATACGCTGATGCCGTCAGCACCTTCTTCCGGTGTGTCTGATGCAAGAATATCAATAGTGTTGATTCTTGATGCGAATTTTTTCTCAGTTATTTTATTCCTGACCTGTATGAAAAGTTCAGGGAACCCATTGACGATGCCATCTGCAGTCATCCCTTCAAGATCTTCAAGAGCTATTGATCCTGATGTTTTACCTTCCGCAAAGACCGGATCAGTCCAGTCACCGTATGACCCATCTGCTGCCTGCACCCTGTATTCCATGGTATCTTTCAGACTGATTGTAAGCTTATTTCCGTCTATTTTTACATTCGGAGCAATCGTCTGTTTATTTACGCGAATCTTCACCTCATTACTGATCAACTCATCTCCTGTGTTGATTCGAAAGATCAGTATAGCGCCAAGTGCCTTATAATATTCAAGATTCAGCTCACTTAACGGCTGAAAATCACCGCTTGGACTAAGCTTCCATTCAATGGACCCCAGATCAAGGAAATCGGCTCCGCTAGACGTGAAACGTATATATCCTGTCTCATCTGTAAAGCTGCTGTAATCGGCATACGCTGCTTTGTAGGCAGTATCTGCAGTTTCCGTGCCAAAGCTTCCTGTGTAGGAAACCTTTAACAGCTCCTGCGGTATGATATCTTTTTGAACTGCACTGCCGTCTGCGGAATCTTTGACATATATCACAGACTTGGTTTTTTTATTCATTGTTGAAATATCAATGACTGCAGTGCTGATACTCGATGAATCACCAGAATAAGAAAAATCTGATTTGTCCATCCATACCCAGTTCTTTGGTTCAGTTCCCGCAGGTGCAATACAGTAATAAACTTCTGTATGTCCCGTCGTAATAATCAGTATACTGTCATCAGAATAGCTGATGTTTATATTATCCTCTGTATAATCTGCCGCATATATCTTTTCCGGTCTTATAAAAAGAAAGGTCAATAAAAAGAAAACTGCCGGTAACAGAACTCTCATTTTTTTAAAATCAAATTGTGCGCTTCTACTATTCATATTCGGTGTCCTCCTCCCGAACCATGCCTTTGAAACAACAAACTTCTATGCATAGGTTATCGGCCATTCCGAGACAGAACTTTAGGTGCACTCATAATTCTTGAATCTGAAAACTGCTGCAGGCTTCAATACTGTATAATCTGGACCCAAAATCAGGCATATGTCTGGTATCTTCATTGTAACCGATACCGCAGAAACCCTCCTTCAGTCTGACACCGCTGTTGCACAGAAGCGTTCCGCTGCAGGTGTATTCTTCTATTTCATATCCCATCTTTTTAAAATGGTCTGCCAGCGTATGCAGGACAGAGTTCCGCCTGATATGCACCGGAGATATCATGTTGATCAGATCTCCGAACTCCTTGATATGAAATGTAGACTGCAGATTTGAGAAATGATACAGCTGATCCAGGTCAAGATTTCGCAGCCTCAGCTTGGTGTGGGGCTGATTCGGTATGACCTCTCTGTGAAGATGCAGTACGATCCCCTGTCCCGTCTCCTTTTCATAGACCATCCACTGTACTTCATTGTCTGTAAATCTGAGCCTGGTAAACTCTCCGAACTGAAGGCTGTAACGGAATTTCTTGTAAAATGCGATCTGCCCTTTTACTTTTTCCTTTTCTTCTCTGGTCAGTTCTCCAAGATTGCACTCATATCCTAACAGTCCAAAAGCTGCCACATTAAATCTTGTTTCCAGATTCGTGTTCCTTAATGTCTGATGATTAGGACATCCGGACACATGTGCGCCGATCACGGACATCGGATACCCATAGCTGTATCCGTTCTGAATCTGTGTCCGGCTGATGGCATCTGTATTATCACTTGCCCAGATCTGCGGCATATAGCAGAGCATACCAAGGTCGAACCGGTTCCCGCCGCTTGCACAGCCTTCGAATAAAATGTCCGGAAAATCAGATGTCAAGGTGTCCAGAATTCTATACAGCCCCAGAATATAACGATGTGTATAAGAGCCTGCTGTGTAATGATTGTCGATACCAAGTTCTGTTTTTACATCGGAAATATTCCGGTTCATATCCCATTTGACGTAAGTGATGTCTCCTTGTGTGAACACCGAGCGCATCGATTCTATGATATACTCCTGTACTTCTCTTTTTGTAAGATCAAGCAGCATCTGATTGCGCCCAAGAGAATGTTCCCTGTCTTGCTGCCTCAGCGCCCAGTCCGGATGCTTTCTGTAGCACTGGCTGTTTTCACTTATCATTTCCGGCTCTACCCAGATGCCAAAATCCAGTCCAAGTGATTTGATCTTTCCTGCCAGTCCTTTTAAACCTCTGGGAAGCTTTTCCTTATCCGGTGTCCAGTCTCCCAGAGATGAAGTATCATCATTTCGCTTTCCGAACCATCCGTCATCCAGAACAAAGAGCTCCGCTCCAAGCTTCTTTGCTTCAGCGGCAAGCCTGCAAAGCTTTGTCTCATTGAATTTAAAGTAAAAGGATTCCCAGCTGTTGACCAGAACCGGCCGTTCCTTCTTCTTCCATTTACCTCTGACAATATGCTCTCTGATGAAGCTGTGCATATTTCTGCTGATTCCCTCATAGCCCTTATCGGAGAATGTCAGTACTGCCTCCGGTGTCTCAAAGCTCTCGCCTTTGGAAAGTATATATTCAAAGCCTGATGGGTTGATACCGCTCAGTACGCGCGTTTTATGATATGGCGAGACTTCAAAGGCTTCATAGTGATTACCGCTGTATATCAGGTTCCCTCCATAACACTCTCCCTGTGTTTCCCCTGTTTCACTCCTGCAAAGCATAAAGAACGGGTTGCAATGGTTTGATGAAAAACCTGATTTCGAATCATTCATACAGATGCCAGGCAGCAGCTTTCTTTGATTCATCTGCATCTCTCTCGCCCAGGTTCCATGAAAGTCGGTTAAATAGAACTCATCTTCGTCAATATCGAGCTGCATGCTCAGAGCCCTCAGGATTCTGATATCTCCGGACTCCTGATTATGTATTCTCATGCTTCTGGTTATGATATCACAGTCCTCAAATACACTATAGATCAGTTCTGCTTTAGTCTCTGAATTTTTATCTTTTAGCATAAGAATCAGTGACATACACTCCCCTGTTTCATCATAGGAGGAAGGAAGTCCCAAAAGTTCTGCTTTCCCATGCATAATACTGGCAGACTCATATACAAAGTCACATGTCCTGCTGCCGTCTGCATGGATCAGATCGATCATTGGTTCTCTGGTATCTCCTTTTCCAACCGTTGAAAGCTCCAGACTTATATCTTCCATCGCTTGGTTCGGAAACAGTTTTGCATACATGACAGAGCATCCCGGTGTGAAATTGTGTTTTTCAATGATGGCGTCCAGACCTCGTTCAATACTGATCCTTGCTCCATAATGCAAATGCTCCAGATGTCCTGACTTCATCACTCGAAAGCAATATGAAGTGTTTTTAGTCTCCAGATGAAAAACCGTATCATTTATCCAAATCATATTCTGCACAAGTCCTTTCTTATATCTTTCAGTCTCTTTACAAAATGCGAAAACTCACTTCTCTATATTCAGTATAATGAAAAAAAGAAGTCTTGTAAAATATTTCTTTACAAAACTTCTTACACCTTTTCAGTTTATCAATTATAACCTGACATCAGCCGAACGGACGGCAGCAGCAGGTGCATAATATGTTGAACAAAGCGATCTTCCAGCACCATCCCCCAAGATTTCCAGATAAAGGATTTCCGCCGTATTCATTTCCCATTCCCTGATACCAGGCTGCACCGCTCTTTAACCGCTCCAGCAGATCTGCATACTCTGTATTTCCAGGTTCCATGGAAACCGCCTGCTGCGCATAGCTTTGTGCATTAACAGTATTACCGAGCCCTGCATTTGCGATTGCACTGTAGTAGTACCATCTGGCATCTTTTTCTGCTACGCCTGATAAGGCATTCAGGGCCTCCCTGTAATGACCGGAGTTGATATAATTTCTTGCCGCCTGCATCTCCAGAGGTTCAGAACTTCCGGCAGACGATTGCGCACGACGGTATCCCGAATTGAACCAGGAATCATATCCTCCGTACCCGCTGCTGCCATATCCGCCGCTGCCATATCCGCCTCCTGCCTCCTGATATCCGCCTTCCTTTTCTTTGATGATCTGATCATAGGCCTGCTGGATCTCCTTGAACTTTTCTTCAGCCTGCTTTTTATTCGGATTGTTCACATTGGCGTCCGGATGATATATGCGGCTCAGCTTTCGATATGCTTTTTTTATGTCATCGTCCGATGCACTTCTTGTTACGCCCAACACGCGATATGGATCCTGCATTATTTACCACCTTTTCCTGTTCGTTTCTGATTGACAAGCTCATATCTGGTCCAGACACCTGAGTACAGTATATTCCGAAGGATTCCAGCATTCTCAAGTACCGGCATCCGCTCGAAAGCTTTTGCACACTCTGCCATGGTATCAGTCAGCACATGTTTTGCAAAACCTTCAAAATCATCCCTTCCATAAAACTCCTCGAAGGGATTGAATCTTTTCTTTTTCAGATCCTTTTCAATATCTTCATAGGCATCCATCAGGTATATGAATTTGCCCAGAAAAAATCCAAGGCTTCTTAAATCTTTTTCCCATTCATCCAGACGGTACAAAAGGATTTCCTCCATAAGAGTCCCAGTCAGTCCTCCTGCAAGATCGAGCTTATTGCCTGATGTGCTGCTTTTGCTTTCTGTTTCATGCAGTGCCTGAACATACTGCCTTGCTGCATCTGCCTGTCTTGGATAATTTTTTTCAAGCTTTGTGAAATGTTTTTTCAGCAATTCACTTTCTGCTCTTGATAAAAGCTTTTTCTCATCTGTCCAGTCATCCATCAGGTCATAGTAGGATAACAGAATATTCATATCTGCCGCATAGGCAGCAAACAATGTCTCAATATGACGGTGTCTTTTTACCGGATGTATCAGGCAGCGTTCCAAACCATCCTGCTCCTCTGCCTCGTACAGGCTGCTCAGCAGCAGATAGACAAATGTCATGTCATAGTTCAGTGTTATCTGCCCGGTTGCTCCATACTTTTCATGCAGTGCATGACAGAGTCCGCAGTAATATGCCCGATAAGTCTGCTGCTCGGGTAATGACAGGCTCTTTTGATTTGCCAGGATATATCCAAACATTACACCCTCACTTTTCCGAATTACAATCAGCTGTTCTTTTCGAATTCCTGTCCACATTTTGGACAGCGTACCATGATTCTGCCTTTACCCTTTGGTATCTTTATCTTTTGTCTGCATTTCGGGCACGCATAAATATGATGTGTTTTTCTGGTCTGCATGTTTCTCTTCTTTTGATCAAAGAACCATTTGAATTTATTAAAGATACCCATGAATTTCATATTTTCGTTGTATCTTTTGTATGTATTCTTTGAAAACATGCGAAAATATCCATACACCAGCATAAGTACTGCCGGTATCTCCAGCAGCGTAAGCTTTGTAAACATTGCCACGATCAGTATTGCCAGTGCGCCCCAGGTCAGAAACTTGCCGAACTGGTCAAGTCCATAACGGCCCATCATAAAACGCTGCAATTTTTCTCTCATTCCCATTCTCCTTTTTCATCCTGCCGATTTTATCATGTAAAGTGTAAATCCTTTGTCTGTGAACCACACGTCTGCTTCATGTTTTTGTATTATATGATGCAAATGTGTTTTTGCTGTGTTTTTTGTACTATATATCTGTAAACACAGCTTGTCCATCACCTGAAATGATTCTTAATTGACTTTTAATATTTAGATGTATTTGTTTATTCAACACTCTTTAAGGATTCGATCATATCGATCTTTTTCAGCCGGAAATACATGACCCAGTTCACAAAGGCAGAGAACAGTAAAGTCATCAATACACTGAACAGATAGCTTAAGCCCTTGATCTGTCTGCCAAACATGATCATATCGATCTCACTGGTCCTGATTACGAACTGATGCAGGATGATTCCCATACCCACTCCTACGGCAATACCAAAGATAGTAAGCATGGTGTTCTCACGAAACATATATTCCGCTACTTCCTTGTTGTAGAACCCCAGTACCTTGAGCGTTGCCAGTTCACGCTTTCTTTCGACAATATTTATGTTGTTCAGGTTATATAGCACAATAAATGCCAGCAGTCCTGCAGATATAATAAGAACCCAGACAACCAGATCCAGACTGGCCATCATGTCAGAGATCTGCTTTTCCATATCAGCCACAAAAATCACAGACTGAACCCTGGAATCTGCCAGCAGCAGGCTGCCAAGTGCTTCTTTCTCTGTTTTATCCATATCAGCTGTCTTCACATTGATTCTGTTATATACTGGTTTTGAATGAAATACCTGTTCATAGTAATCAGAAGACATATAGACATAATGGAAAAGATAATTTTCTGTGATTGCTGTTACATAAACGCTGATTTCTTCTGTCTCGGACGGCTTGATCGTCAGTATATCGCCCACTTTCAGTGAAAGCATCTTTGCAAGCTTTTCTGTAATCACAACACCGTCATTGGTCAGTTCATAAGTCTCTTTCGAAGTCCTGTCCTTTAATACGACAAAATCCGAAAACGAATCCAGTGTTTCCGGTACAAACAGATTGATCGTCTTTGTCGCTTGGTTAGCTGATGCATCCATGGCGGTAAGTCTTGCATACATGCATTCATTGACATCTCCGGTATTCAAAAGAAGATCCGTCATATCATCTGAGTTTTCTTCAATGGAAAGATACAGGTCATATGTCCAGAGCGTTCGATACTGGTTATTTATAATGTCCTTAATGGAATCACGAAGTCCAAAACCGACCAAAAGCAAAGCCATACAGCTTCCGATTCCAAAGACAGTCATAAAGAATCTCTTTTTGTAGCGAAACAGATTTCTGATTGTTGCCTTTCTGGTAAAATTAAGGCGTTTCCACAAAAAAGTCACTCTCTCAAGCAGCACCCGTTTCCCGCTTGGCGGTGCAGGCGGCCTCATCAGCTTTGCAGGTGAAGAGGCAAGCTCTCCAAAACTGGCTGCAAAGGTTGCCGCAACCACACAGAAAGCGGCTATCCCCATAGCAGAAACAGCAATCGGCCAGTTGACTGGCGTTTTTATGTCTGTGATATTAATATATAGAATTGCATAGGCTTTTATGATGACATAAGGAAGCACCGACTTTCCAAGAACCACACCGAGCATTCCTCCTGCCATGCTCGCATAAAATGCATAAAGTATATACTTCGCAGCGATGGATCCCTTTCCGTATCCAAGCGCTTTTAAAGTTCCTATCTGTACTCTCTGCTCCTCCACCATACGCGTCATGGTCGTTAGGCTGACCAGTGCTGCAACAAGGAAGAATATGATCGGGAATACCTTTCCGATGGCTCCGATTCTTTCTGCATCCTGTCCGAACTCTACATAGGTCTGAATCGAATTTCTGTCCAGAACATACCATACCGGTTCTTCTATGGACTGTAACGCATCCAGTGCACCTGCAAATGACTGCTCTGACTTATCATTCCCCTGCTGTGCATTGGTAATCGCTTCATATCCTTCGTTATATATCTCCTGGTAACGAATACTGCAGCGTTCCTTTGCAATTGCTTTGATTTCTTCGATTACCCGGTCGACTTTTGCTTCATATGCATCGGAATAACAGATTTCATCTGCTGCCCCTTCAACCGTTACATATACTGCACTATAGGCTTCCAAAACAAAGCATTCCGGTAACAAAAAAAGAAAGGCATCTGCATTTCCATTCCCGATCGATGCAGTTCCTCTGTCCCATGTCAGATATCCTGCATAGCTGCCATATCCGACAATCGTATAGGTATCATGCGAAAGAATATTATCTGCTTCTTTTCCGGAAGTCAGTGTTATTAAATCACCAAGCTTATAATCCCCTGAGTTGATCATGGCACTGTCAAGGAAGCACTCTGTGTCGTTCTCAGGCAGTCTGCCGCCTTCCAGCGTCACATCATTCAAAGAGCTGCACATAGAATAGACAGTCAGTACCGCATCATAATTACTGACCTTGGTGATCGCTTCTGTCTGATATGCTCCTTCAGCATGCAATACACCTTCAAGTTCTGTTATCCCCGCAATATCATCACCTGTAAGTCCAAACGATCCAAGTATCCTGATATCAAAAAAATGATTCTCGTCCAGGTAAGCATCAGCAGACAGCCGCATATCAGGTTCAGATGAACGAACTCCGGTAAAAAAGGCAACACCCAGTGTTACTATAAACAGGATGGATAAAAATCTGTTGAGGCTTTTTCTGATTTCTCGGTAAAAATCAATTCGCTGTATTCGCTTCATCTGCATGACCTGTCTTTCCTGTATTTTACCACTCGATATCTTCTATAGGCTTTGGATGCTCATTGACAGATATATCACTGACTCTGCCGCTCTTTATCCTTATAATCCTGTCAGCCATCGGTGTGATCGCCAGATTGTGTGTAATAACGATAACAGTCATCTTTCTTGTTCTGCACATATCCTGAAGCAATGAAAGGATAGCCTTGCCTGTCTGATAATCAAGTGCACCTGTCGGTTCATCGCAAAGCAGGAGCTTTGGATTTTTTGCAAGCGCTCTGGCTATTGATACCCTCTGCTGCTCCCCGCCTGACAGCTGGGAAGGAAAATTATTGAGCCGGTCTTCGAGTCCTACTTCACATAGGACCTCTCTGGCATCGAGAGGTTCTTTTGATACCTGTAAAGCCAGTTCAACATTTTCAAGGGCTGTCAGGTTCTGAATCAGATTATAGAACTGAAAGACAAAGCCGATATCTTCCCGTCTGTACTGAATCAGCCCTTTTCCTTTTAACTTTGTGATATCCTGTCCGTCAACAAAGAGCTCACCGTCAGTTGCATCGTCCATGCCGCCCAATATATTCAGTACTGTTGTTTTTCCTGCTCCGCTGGACCCGACGACAACAACAAATTCACCCTTGTTAATGGAAAAGGTAACACCTGCCACTGCATGAATTTCAACTTCACCCATATAATAAATCTTTGTGATGTTTTTTGCTTCAACATAGCTCATTGATTTCACCCCGTCTTTTGCTATTTCTCCCTGTATGGCAAATTGCCGGTGCAGTTTCCCACACCGGCCGTTTTTTCTGTATATTATTACGTTAACTGTAATCTGTACTCCTGATAACTGTACTATGTGTTCCCGGTAACTGTATCTTGTACTCCTGATAACTGTACTATGTGTTCCCGGCACCTGTTATTCTGCCGCATCCTTATCGGTGCTGCTTTCTGCTTCAACATCCTTCTTCAGGTTCCTGTTCGCCAGATTGCCGAACTCGCTCCAGGCTTTTTTATTCTTTTCCTTTTCCATGTCCTCCTGCTGTTTTTTCTTTGCAGTTGGAGTCACGAACTTTTCTTTCGGCAGCTCCTTTTCCAGTTTTCTGAACAAAAAGATACTGCCTGCGAGGATCAGTGCTGCAATCACAGTACTGATGATCAACTCCGTACCGGCACTGATCACAGAATTCATCTTCTCCGAAGTTCCATACTGCGGAATCCAGTATAAAAGCTCATAGCCCAGGATGATCAGTCCGCCCAGCACAAACCCCTTTACCAGCTCCTGCTGTCTGATAAAGCGTACCATGAGCATAATGACTGCTATATTCAGGGCTACCAGTGCTGCCTGTTCGATCGTATTCACATAAAAGGTTGCCGGGTGAAGCGCTATGAGCTCAGCCTGCGCTGTCTCGACATCCTGACGGAGAGTTTCAAGCTCATCTCCTGTAACATTCTGCGAGGCAATAATACTATCAACAAAAGTACCCTGGTTTATCATCAATGAGTACTGAATATTCATAAAGTAATTCATTACCTGGGTAAACACCTGACCAATGGAGAATCCGACTCCAAGTGCAACGGCCTTGTAGAATCCAATATCCATCTTTTTCATATATAACAGAGCAAGGATTCTGGCTGCTATGTCTGCTAAAGCAAGTAAAATAACCAGTAACAGAAGATAAAGAATGAATGAATAATCCTCCAGCTGATTGATCTTTAAAACGCCGCCCAGAATATTAAGCAGGCTTTCCGAAAGCATAGCTCCGACTACACCGACCAGGATGAACATCACTACATTTCTCACACCGGCCTTTTTAACACAATATACCACTCCTAAAAATGGAAGGAGAAAACTGACTGCCATTGCCAGCCCCATACCTGCTATCGTAACATTTGAAATCATATCATCCTCCGTAATCGCTTCTTTACCGTATTCTATCACCGTTTCTTGTTCTGCGTCAACCATAATGATACTATGCTACTCTGTGCTTACCTATTATCATTCTGATATACATCAAGCTTATGGGTTGCCGCCACTACCTGGTCAAGAAGCGTAACTGCTTCCTTCAGCTGATTCTTTCCTTCTCTTGTCATGTTGGAAGCACTTTCCGTGCTGGCACTGATTTCTTCAAAGGAAGCAGACATCTGTGTAATATTGTCTACTATTTTCGTATTGGAAGAAGATACACCTGTCATCTGCTTTTCTATGGCATCTACCGAAACATTCAGTTTATTCATTCCGATAAAGATGTCCTCCAGATCGCTGGTCACAATATTAATGACCTTGCCCTGCTCTGCGGTAATTTCAATGGACTGTTTCACTATGTCAGCAGCTTCATCTGCATTTTTATCCAGTTCTTCCAGTATCTTTGATATATTATCGACGGACACACGGGTCTGATCTGCCAGTAATCTTATCTCCTCTGCAACAACTGCAAAGCCTCTGCCGCTTTCTCCTGCCCGGGCAGCCTCAATAGAAGCATTCAAAGCTAAAAGGTTCGTCTTGTTTGCAATATTAAATATGACCGTTATGATTTCATGTACGCTCTTTGTTTTGTCCTGCAGCTGCTCCATGGCATGGGAAACTGAATCATTGATCTGCTTGACTTCTTTCGAATAACTTTCGATCTGATTGAAAGCATCTCTGCCATTCTGCATCAGCGACATGGCTTCTTTAGAAATGACGCTTACTTCTTCTGTTGCTTTCTCTGTATTAATGATAT
>QKDK01000284.1 GCA_003252135.1 Clostridia bacterium | reverse complement strand
GAAATCCAAGTACTGCGTCTGCCTGCACCCACCACACACGCGTACTGTCTGCCTCACCTCTGCAGCATTCGTTGTAAACAGAGGATTTATGAAAAGCTGTGTTATAAATATTCTTTGTCAGTGCTGCCATTACAGGGCGGATCGCTTTGCTGTAATTCTCGTCCAGAAGCACTTCACATCCGCTCTCCATCAGCCAGGCAGTCTCAATATCATGTCCGTAGGAATGAAGGTCCAGAATGGAATTCATGTCAGCATCAAAGAATACCTCCTGTCTTGTAAGAACCGGATTATATACTTTATGCAAAAATACATCCAGAAGAAAACGCATCCTGTCAGCCACCAAAACATCACCGGTAACACGGTATAATTCAGTATAGGCTTCAAAAACATGCAGCAGTGTGTTCATTGTCTTCTCCGCAATGATACCGTTCTCTGAAAGTTTATCATTTACCTGCGGCTTGAAATCCCTTGTAAATGACTCCAGATACCCAACTGAATCAGTACACAAAGATTCTATGACACGGTATATTTCATAAGCTGTCTTAAGAGCAGTTTCATCCTTTGAAGCATCATAATAGGAGGAAAGCGCATATATGGAAAAAGCCAGATTGTATGTATGTTTTGTGGTATCTTCAGGCGTACCGTCGTACTTTGTGGACCAGAAGACACCTCCATATTCTTTATCAAGGCAGTGCTCCATCAGATATCGGTATGCATGCTCAGCATGCACAAGCAGTGTTTCTTCTTTCAGTAAAAGATACGCATTGGAAAAAAACCAAAGAATTCTGCTGTTCAGTATGACACCTTTCACCGCTTCCTTTTCGAGTACAAGATCCATGGTCAGTCTTCCATAATAACCGCCATAAGTATCATCCTTCAAGCCTTCCCAGAAGGGTATGATTTTCGTTGTCAGATGTTCTCTTATTTCATCGTTCATTTGCTCCCCGTTTCTGCTTTGTCAAATCAAAGCTGTTATGATATTTTCTGCCTGTAAAAAAGTCATCAGGCATTTTTTCCTGTCTCTATCTTACATTGCTCTCTTCTTCTGTGTCAACCTCATAAAAATAGCAAAACCATAGGATAAATCAGACATTTTTATGGATTCATCAGAAAAGATGTATGATAAATAGAACGTGTGCCCACCGGGTGCACAAAAAAAACACATGCAGCCAGAAAAGGATGCATGTGTCAGCTGACTATTCATAAAAGAAATGCGTTTCATTCAGACACAGGCTTAAGGTTGCGGATAACGATAGGTCTCTCCCCTGTAATTTTCCATTACGACCTCTTTATCATCTTTCTGAATGACATAATTATAATTGACAGGTATCTTACCACCGCCTGCCGGCGCATCTATAACGAACTTTGGTATAGCATATCCAGAAATATAGCCGGTCAGTTCGTGAAGGATCTCGATACCCTCCTCAACATTAGTCCTGAAGTGACCGATACCTACGCTCAGATCGCACTGATACAGGTAATACGGCCGGACTCTCATGTGCACCAGCTTCAAAAGCAGCTCTTTCATGATCTTTGATGAGTCATTGATACCGCGAAGCAGCACGCTCTGATTACCGAGCGGAATTCCGGCATCTACAATTGCCATACAGGCGGCTTCTGCCTCCCTCGTAATCTCACTGGGATGATTAAAGTGTGTATTGATCCAAATCGGCTGATATTTTTTCAGCATTGAGGTCAGTTCATTTGTTATCCTCATCGGCATAACTACTGGAACTCTTGTCCCGATTCGTATGATGTCAACATGCTCTATCGCCCTGATTTCCGATATGATATGCTCAAGTTTTGCATCTGGCATAGTGAGCGGATCGCCGCCTGATATCAGAACATCACGAATTTCCTCATGCTTTCTGATATATGCCAGTGCCTTCTGCAGCTCCTTTTCTGTGATGACACGGTCACCTTCTCCCACGGTCCGTCGCCTTGTGCAGTGCCTGCAGTACATGGAGCACTGCAGTGTCACAAGAAAAAGCACCCTGTCAGGATACCTGTGCACAATATGCGGTACAGGGCTGTCATGTTCTTCATTCAATGGATCTTCCATATCATTACCGCACAGATATGTCTCTTCTATCGAAGGAATTGCCTGCCTGTGTATCGGATCGTTTGAATCATCCTTTTTCATTAATGATGCATAATATGGTGTTATTGCCATGCGAAAAGACTGCAGGCAAAGATTGATCTCATCCTTTTCCTTTTCAGACAGGCAAATCAGCTGTGAAAGCTGCTCAACCGTTGTGATTCGGTTGGCATACTGCCACTTCCAATCATTCCACAAAGGATTAGCTATAGAAAGATCCTCTCTATCTTTCAATGAGGTCACCTTCTTGCTGCATCAAGCCGCAGCGTTTTGCTGCAGCACGAAATACCTCAGTAACAAGAGTGTCATATTCCATACCGCAGAATTCAGCCAGCATCGGATAATCGCTGTAATTCGGGGCCAGTCCAGGAAGCGGGTTGATTTCAATAAAGTAGACCTTGCCCTCTTTTGATACACGGAAATCAATACGCGCAAAATCCCTGCAGCCAAGCACCTCATAGATTAGCTTTGCTGTAGAAATCATCTCATCTTCAATAGATTTTTCGATACCGGAAGGGCAGTGATATTCCACGAACTTTTTATATTCCTGTTTCACGTTATAACTATAGACATGATACTCTCCCTGCGTCCCTTTTTTATAGACAATTTCCATGGGAGTAAATACCTTTGTTTCAGAACCATTTCCTAAGATGCCAACGGTAAATTCTCTGCCTTCAATATATTCTTCGGCCAGAAAATCCTGCTGGTATAGTGATATGCATTTGTCTACCAGCAGTAGAAGTTCTTTCCTGTTCTCCACAATACTGATATCGGAAATTCCTTTACTGGAGCCTTCTGCGTTTGGCTTTATGATAACAGGGTATTGCAGACCTGAAATCTTTGGTCTCTCACCCTTCTTTATAACTGTAAACTTTGGAGTACGCACACGATAGGTTGACAACAGCCTTTTGGTAATTGCTTTGTCGAGCGCTATGCACAAAGTCGTTTCGTCAGAACCAGAAAACGGAATATCCAGCATAGTCAGTAAAGCAGGGATCTGCGCCTCACGACCACGTCCGTTCATTCCCTCTGCTATATTAAATACAAAGTCTACCCCAGACTCTTGCAGCTTCCCGGGAAGGTCCTTTCCTGCTTCAAGCAGACTGGCCTGATATCCATTTTTCTTCAGTGCATTCTGGATTCCATAGACAGTTTCAATGGAGTCATATTCAGCCTCATGATCGATCGCCTGTGAATGGATTCCCTTCTTCAGATTATACACGATTCCTATACGAATTTCCTTTTGCATAAGGGGAACCTCGGTGTCACATTCTGTCATAAAATAACCACCTCTTTCTCGATTTTTTTGAACCAAAAGCTACGATTCGCAACTGTTATAACTCTTTTGAAATCGACTGTCAATAAGATTATTTTCCATTTATTTTCTTCATCAGAAGCAAATGTTTTTTATGTTTTCCGGGCGTAAATATATCATTTTATATTGCAACAAATGATTAAAATAAAGTGCAAAAAAAAGCATGACAACCATATACCTGACCGCCATGCTTTTGATAATTCATATTATGTTTTGAAGGTACTGTTATATAAATCCAAAGGACTCAAAAAACAAAATCCAGAGGAAAATGGAAGCCATGGAACAGACTGAAGTGAATACCACCATCAGACCTGCCAGTTCTCCGTTCCCGCCCAGCGCTTCCGCTGTCGGATAGGATGAAACAGCGGTCGGCGCTCCGAAAAGTGTCATGATGGTAAGCAGCGAGGTGTCTCTGAAACCAAGCAGAATGCCAAGTGTTATAAAGATTCCCGGAATTACCGCAAGTTTTGTTACAGCTGCTGCTACGATCTTTTTTCTGTACTTGAAGAAACCATTCAGCTGAAATGTTGCACCAAGGACAAGCAATGCAAGAGGTGTTGCCATCTGTCCCATGTCATTCAGTATATCAATTGCCATGACCGGCAGCTGTAACGGGGACAGCATGAGCAGTGTACCGCTTACAGAAGCAATGATGAGCGGATTTTTAAGAATACCGATGGCAATGGTCTTTGGCTTCAGTTTATGTCCTCTCATGCTTTCAAAAAGAAACACTGCCAGAACACTGTAAATAAAAACGGACATGCCTGCCATCAGTGAGGTGATTCCCATGGCGGCCTGTCCAAAAACTGCATAAATGATAGTAATTCCGAACAAAACATTATTGGAGCGGAACATCGCCTGTACCAGAACAGATGCATCTTTTTTTTCTTTTACGAACTTAGGTACAACAACATAAAGAACAGCAAATATCGATATCACAGTGACTGCACCATAACATAAGAGCTTTCCGTTAAAATCTGTCGTAAAATCAGCCTGATACATATTTTTAAATACGACCGACGGCAGAAACAAATTAAATACCAGCTTGTTCATTTGCTTTAAACTCTCTTCCGACAGCTTCAGCCATCGTTTCACAATAAAACCAATCCCCATCAGGACAATCATGGGGAATACTACCTGAAATGCCAATTGCAAACCTTCCATTTGTTACTCCTGTTTTCTATTTCTTTGCCGATCATGCAGTTCACATGATAAATAAATCCCTGCATGCTGCAGGATTTTACTTACGGTATTTTAGTTTTGCCCCAAAATAAC
>QKDK01000325.1 GCA_003252135.1 Clostridia bacterium | reverse complement strand
GAGTGTCCATCAGATAGGTGTCATCACCAAGACAGAAAAGCTCTGAGTGTCTGGTCGTATGTTTTCCCCTCTTGATTTTTTCGCTTATGGATCCTGTCAGCATTTCAGCCTGCGGAGACATGATGTTCATTACAGTTGATTTTCCAACACCAGAAGGTCCTGCAAGTACTGTGGTTTTTCCTTTCAGCAGTTCTCTGATCTGATGCAGGCTTTCATCAGCAAGTGCACTGAAAAAAAACACGTGATAACCGCACTTTTCATAGGTCCTTTGTAAAAGCTCAATTTCGTTCTGCGTCCCAAGATCAGTTTTGTTAAAGCAGATAATAACATCCACATTCTGTTTTGACATCATGATCAGAAAACGATCTAAGAGGTTCAGGTTCGGTTCAGGTTCTTTTGTAGCAAATATGACCATTGCCTGATCGATATTGGCAGCTGCAGGACGAATCAGCTCACTCCTGCGTTCACAGATATCAATCAGATTGCCTTCCTTTTTATCCTGATTCAGAATTTCAATCTCAACTTCATCGCCGACCAGCGGTTTCATGTTCCTGTTTCTGAAAATCCCCTTTGCCCTGCACTCGATGACATCGTATTCTTTTGTATTCACATAATAAAATCCGGCAATTCCTTTTATGATCCTGCCCTGCATTAATTCACTACCTCAAGTGTTACAAAGAAGGTTTCATTTGTATATTTGACACCATCAACATAAACAGTTACTGTTGCGGTACCTTCGCTGAAATTATCATTTTCAACACTGAAAATATAATAATTGAACATGGCAAGGAAATCATCTGCTGTCATGTCATCCTGCTCGAAAAGCTTCATGACAGTATCACCCTGAGAGATTTCTAGATAAATATTAGCCTTGTCCATATTTGCTTCCGAAATCGGATTCACATCGATGGCAAGTACACTTCTGTATGTTGCAGCAGAAGGTGTCGGAGAAGGTGCTTCTGTCGGAGAAGGTGTATCTGTTGCCGTAGCATCAGGCGATGAAGTAGGCTCTGCTCCGCCTGTCGGTGTAACCGCACCTCCATTAGGATCTGTACCCATACTGATAAAATAATCGATCGCAGTATTCTCTTCTACCGTAGCTCCGGCATCATATCCCTGGTCACAGACAAGTCCAGCTTCATATGTACTGCTGTACATAAAATCCATCTTCCCGGCTGTAAGTTTGGCTTCTGTTATCATGGCAAGCGCAGCTTCTTCTGTCTGTCCAAGCAGGTTGGGAACAGTAGCTGTGACCGCCTGATCTCCGAGACTTACAATCAGTATAATGACGCTTCCTTCTTCTACGATTTCATATCGTTCGGGCACAGTTCTTATGACATGTCCATACTGTGTCAGGCTGTCTGCTTCATATTCAACTTCTACCTTATATCCCTTGGAATCCAGAGTTTCTTTTGCTTCATCAAGTGTCCTGTTATATACATCGATCAGTTCAGCCGGCTGCTTCCCGCTGCTGATCCATAATTTAATTGATGCATCTCTTGATACACTTGTCCCGTCTGCAGGATACTGTTTCATAATAAGCCCTGATTCATACTCATCTGAATAATCCTCATCATAAACGATATCAAAGTCATAATTACCGGCTGCAATTGTTTTCTCTGCATCTTCAGGTGTCTGACCACGTAAATCAGGCATTGTAACAAGCGGCTGGGTTGGTGTCGGAGATGCTTCCTGGGTCGGTGTAACAGACACTGTCACTGCAACGGTCGGAATCAGCGGGTCATTATTCTTGATCTTATCTACAAGCCCAAAGAAATTCGCTATCACATAAAGCACCGCAACGCCCAGTATAATAACAGCAATAACACTTCCGACTGTTAAGACCTTTTCAAGCTTGGAATCAACCGTGTCAAGCTCTTCCTCCTCTTCCTTTTGCAGCTTGTTCGCCGCTTTGGCATCATGTCCTGCATAATAGGTCGCCGGTGTCTTTGCAGCACTTTTGATTTCTTCCATCTCATCATCAGTCATATTGATGGTTGGTGAATCCGTTATTGCAGCACCTGTCATTTTAACAAAATCGCCATCCGGGTTGGTAATGGATTTTTTAAGATCCTGAATCAGTTCAGACGCAGTAAGATAACGGCGTTCCGGTTTTTTCTGCATACATTTCTGAACAATTTTATCAACGCTTGGAGGAACTGCAGGATTTAACTCCCTTACTGGAACTGCTTCTCCCTGAATATGAAGTAATGCAACAGATACGGTATTATCACCTGCAAACGGAACTTTTCCGCTCAGCATCTCATATAAAGTCACACCCAGTGAATATATATCGCTCTTTTCATCACTGTAGCCGCCCCTTGCCTGTTCAGGTGATAAATAGTGCACTGATCCAATGGCATTCTGTGTAACAGTATTAGAGGTTGCTGCTTTGGCAATTCCAAAATCAGTAACCTTTACTTTTCCTTCTCTGGAAATAATTATATTCTGGGGCTTGATATCTCTGTGTATGATGTGGTTATCATGTGCTGCTTCCATCCCTTGTGCAATCTGAATTGCAATTCCAACAGCTTCTTTTATGTCGAGCTTACCTTTTCTTTCAATGAATTTCTTCAGTGTAATACCTTCTACAAGCTCCATTACAATGTAATGTAATCCATCATCATCACCGACATCGTACACATTTACAATGTTCGGGTGAGACAGACCTGCGGCTGACTGCGCTTCTCCTCTGAACTTTGTTACAAAATTCTTATCAGATGAATATTCCGGCTTCAGAATTTTGATTGCCACATAACGGTTCAAACGATGGCACTTTGCTTTATAAACATCAGCCATCCCTCCCGACCCAACTTTGTCGATAATCTCGTATCTGTCGCTAATGTACATTCCCGGCTTTATCATATTCTCTCCTAACCTTTCTAAGTATAAAATGGAACATAGTCCCTGTTCCTATGCTTACATTAATCATTTTTAACTAAGATAAGCGATATATTGTCTTTTCCGCCCCCTGAATTTGCTTTCTCCACCAGCAGCTTTCCTGCCGTCACCAAATTATCCCTGTTACTGCATATAATATCCTCTATCTCTTTTTCTTCCAACATAGTAAATAATCCGTCAGAGCAGAGCAGCACAATATCTCCTGCCTGCAGACGGACTTCAAAGAAATCCGGAAGAACAATGCCAGTTGTACTAAGCGCCCTTGTAACAATATTTTTATTCGGGTGAAATCTGGCTTCTTCCCTTTCAATATCTCCATTCCTGACCATTTCAGCGACCAGGGAGTGATCTTCGGTAATCTGCCTCAGTCCCTGATTCATTATATATAATCTGCTGTCCCCAATATTGGCAACGATCATGTCATTACCATTGATCACTGCCACAACAAAAGTAGTACCCATACCATCCAGCTCGCTATGCTCCTTCGCCTGAATGATTAACTGCTCATTTGTCTCTCGCAGCGCCTGTTCTATTGTTCCAACCACCGTCATCTCGTCACTTTCACTGATTCTTCTCGCAAATTCTTCAACGCAGAATCTGGAAGCAAAATCACCGGCTCTGTGACCACCCATGCCGTCTGCAACAATAAACAGGTTCGGGAATGCTCCGACGGGATTTTCATTGCAGTAGATGTAATCCTGATTGCTGTCACGTTGTTGCCCTACATCTGTAATTGCATATGTTTTCACGTTTTGCGTTCCCCTCCCTTGCTTTATTTTTCTGCATGGCTCTTTCTTAACTGCCCGCAGGCAGCGTTTATATCAGAACCCATTTCTCTTCTTATAGTAACATTTATTCTGTTTTTTTCAAGTATATTTTTGAAATTTTGTATGTTGGAAGCGGCAGAAGCTTTGAATTCTCGTTCTTTTATGGGATTTACAGGTATCAGATTGACATGGCAGTTTTTTCCGCGCAGAAGCCTTGACAGCTCAAGCGCATATGCATCTGAATCATTCACATCCTTCACCATACTGTATTCATAGGAAATCCGTCTGCCTGTCTCCTGATAATAAAAATCTGCAGCCTCTATCACCTCACGTATGGTTGTACTGTTGGCTACCGGCATCATGGTCTTCCTTACTTCATCATTTGATGCATGCAAAGATATGGCAAGTGTGACCTGCAGTCCTTCTTTTGCAAATCGCTTCATAGGTTCTGTCAGTCCGCAGGTTGACACAGTGATGTTTCTCTGGCTGATATTCAATCCATTCTCATCTGATACCATACGTATGAATTTTACAACATTATCATAATTATCCATGGGCTCACCCGTTCCCATGATCACTATATTACTGATACGCTCTCCCAGATCCTCTTTTATTCTGTATATCTGTTCAAGCATCTCTGCAGGTTCCAGGTTTCTTTCCAGTCCGCCAAGTGTTGATGCACAGAACAGGCATCCCATCCGGCAGCCGACCTGGGAAGAAATACATACAGAATTCCCATGCTTGTATTTCATCAGAACACTTTCTATAACATTGTTCACAAGCTTTTTATCATATTCCGGAATCTGAAACAGGTATTTTCTTGTTCCGTCAAGCTCTGAGCACAACTTCTGAACAGTATGTAAAATGGTCAGATTAAAGTTTTGTGACAGCTTATCCTTCAGCTGCTTCGGAATATTTTGCATCTGTTCATATGACGATACATTTTTTATATGCAGCCAGTCATAGATCTGTCCTGCGCGAAATGCCGGCTCCTTCATATCCTTCAGATATGCTGTAAGC
>QKDK01000374.1 GCA_003252135.1 Clostridia bacterium | reverse complement strand
AAAAACATTGAATATGGTCGACAATACGATAATGGAACATTGTGAGATTGTCGCTTATACCCTATATAAGATGCTGCAGTACGAAAACATATATTCGGCGCAGCAACTGGTTGATTATACTATGCTTGGCATCCTGCATGACATCGGACTGTTCAAGACCGGGGACTCAGAAAACCTGATCTCATATGAGCTGAAAAACGTATGGGAGCACTCTATTTATGGTTATTTGTTCCTGCGTTATTTGTCACCGCTAAAAGAAAATGCCGAGATTGTGCTTTATCATCATCTTGATTATAACAAGCACTCCATGATACAGTATTCAGGCCTTCATGTGGCTGAATACCTTTTCTTTGCCGATAAACTTGATGTTTATACAAGGCTGGCAACCGATAAAAAGATGTCCGCTGCTGAATATTTTACCAGCAATCGTGACAAGACCTTTTCCTCACGTGCGCAGTCACTGTTTCTTGAAGCAGAACGAGCCATGCACATTACCAAAAACTTGCGTGACGGCAGCTATCGTGATGAGCTGAGCGAACTGCTCAGTCTTCGTCAGTTCAATGAGGATTATAAACGCGGTTTCTTAGAGATGCTGATCTATACCATTGATTTCAGAAGTGAATATACTGTTCTGCACACGCTTGGTACAGTGACCTTTGCTCTGGAGATCGGCAAACTGATGCATCTTGACAAGATAGACATGTACAAGCTGTATTACGGAGCACTGCTGCATGATATCGGTAAAATCAATATACCTATCGACATTCTGGAAGCACCCCGTAAACTTACCAATTATGAGATGCTTATCATGAAGACACATACGAACAACACAGAGGAGATACTGCAAGGCGTCGTTAACAAGGATGTATTGAATATAGCAGTGCGGCATCATGAAAAGCTGGATGGAAGCGGTTACCCTTACGGGATAGGCGCTGATTATCTGACTCTTCCGCAGCGAATCAATGCCGTAGCAGATATTTTAAGTGCTTTATACCAGAAACGCAGTTATAAGGAAGCCTTTGACCCATCAAAGATCATCAACATATTAAAGGGCGATAGTGCCTGCGGACAGCTTTGCCCGAAAGTCGTTGATTGCGCAATAAAGAACTTTGGCCTGATTGCAAGGAATTACGAAGCCAAAAAAAATGCCACTATGGGCACCTATATCCAGATCAAAAAACAATATGAAATGATTTATGAACGATTTAAGCAATTTGAATAAGAATAAGAAATCGCGTACGAACTATGCTTCCCGGGAACCTGGCCCGTCGGCATCTCGTACGCGATTTTTTGTTTACTGTCTATATAAAATCTGATCTTTTATATGACAAGCAAGCTCGTAACTTTCCAGCACTTCAACAATCAATAATGCAAAATCGATCGTTGTTCCCATGCCTCTTCCTGTGATTATATGGCCATCCAGCACTGCAGGTGCAGCGACTGGCGATGCACCAGTCATATATTTTTCATGTCCCGGATAACAGGTCGCCTTCTTTCCTTCCAGCAGACCATATCTGCCAAGAACACCGGGTGCCGCACAGATGGCAGCCAGCCACTTATCCTGACTTGCATAGGCTGCCAGCAGTCTGCCCAGTTCCTCATGTTCTCCAAGCTTTTTAGCTCCGCCTCCTCCTCCGGGGAGAATCAGCATATCAGCATCCATCAGATCAGAATACTCAAATGTTCTGTCAGCTATTACTTTTATTCCATGAGATCCCATAACCGTTAAGGTTTCCATAATGGATACTGTCGTTACCTGAAATTCTGCTCTTCTGAGTATATCGACAACGGCGAGCGCTTCCACTTCTTCAAACCCGTCTGCCAGAAATAAATGTACCTTTTTCAATTCAAACTCCTTTCGCTGCTGTTACCAGGTTACTCCTACAGCTTAAACTCCGAAAGGGTATTTTTCAAGTCTTTTGCCAGCTGATTTACAGTATTTCCAACTTCTTTCATGGAATGCATGCTTGTCAGGATGTATTCTGCTGACGCAGATGTCTCTTCACTGGTCGCAGCATTTTCTTCTGCACCTGCAGAAAGATTAGCGATCAGATCAACGACAGATTTGCAGCTGTCATTCATAGTCTCACTGACTTTCTGTAATCCATTGATTTCCTTATTGATAGCATCAATAGTCGTTACGATCTGCATGTATTTCGCTTTGGTCGCCTCAACATTTGCGCCTTGCTGTTTTACGACCTTCTTAACATCTGTACTCTGCATTTCTGCTTTATGCGCATTTGACTGGAGCTCTGCAAGCATATTGTCAATTGTACGAACAGCATTGGCTGACTGCTCCGCAAGCTGTCTGATCTCATTTGCTACTACTGCAAAGCCTTTACCTGCTTCGCCGGCTCTTGCCGCTTCAATACTGGCATTCAGGGACAGAAGGTTGGTCTGCGTTGCTATACCCGATATAAGGCTGCTGGCTTCACCGATCTTTGTGGCACTGTTGTTCATTTCACTGATTACAGCAAAGATATCCTCAAAGGTCCTCTGGCTCTTATTGGTCGTCTCCTGAAGCTCATTCACGACTGTCATTCCTTCTGTTGTAGCGTTACGGATGGTATCGCTGGCTCCTGTCAGGTTCTGCGCACTCTTATTGTTCTTTTCTACGATGCCAAGAAGTACATTGACTTCACCTGAAGCAACCTCTGTATCACGTGCCTGCCCTGATATATTCTTTGCCATCTCGTTGATTGCTTCCGTGATCTGCGTTGTTGCAGCGGTCGATTCAGAAGTATTGGTATTTAATTTATCTGTAGAATCAAAGAGTTCAACTGCAGTATCATTCAGATTATGCATGATCTTGCGCATCATCTCGAACAGTCCCTGCGTTGCCTTTGTAAGATCACCAAGTTCATCCCTGCTGTCGATACGCTCTGGCTGCTTTGTAAGATCTCTTTCGGCAAGTGAAGTAACACCTTCCTTGGCAATGGCAATACTCTTGCTGAAATACTTACCGATTAACAAAGCAATAAAGAGGCAGCCGATCATAATAAGAATCATGCATACTGTGAGGATCGTTGACAAAGTAGACATCGTGTGATTTACATCATCAAGATAGACTGTTGTATATTCATCGATCATGTTTTCCATATCATCCAGATAAGCACGGACTGAATCGAATTGTTCAAGCTGTGCAAGGCTGTTTCCTGTAGCAGTTGCCGGATCATATAGGGACTTCCAGTTTTCAAAGGCTGTATAAAACTCAGCCTCCAGTTCTTTGAATGTACTGGTCTTTTGAAGAAATCCGTCCGGATCATCAGCGTTTTCCGAACCGTTGATTGTAATGAACATATCCCGGATGGTGACTGTATTGTATAATTCATCAATTCCTTTAACAGCGTCAATAGTTAATCCGACGCGTTCTGCGACCTGACCTAAATTTGAATTATAGTCATTCATAAAGCGGTCGATCGCCTCCGGATGGCTCTGTGCGTTCAGATCGCCAATCAATGCCTGATGAAAATCTCTGTCGGCATTCAACAATGTTACACTGGCGTTAAATAAAGTATCCTCCGTAATTGTCATTACGCTTTCGTATTTTTTAATGGTAACAAAGAAAAATACGGTCACCACGATAAGCGCAAACAATGCAGGTCCTGCTAAAATGAGAATCTTTGCTCCTATCTTTGTTCCTTTAATCATAATTTACCTCCGGTTAACAAAATTTTAAAATAAATTTTACATACCCACACATTAACTATAGCTTGCATTCATGATTTTGTCAATTTGTTTCGCATACTCCTTGTAAACAAAATATCATTACATTTCATTTACTCTTTTCAACTACTTTATTGTCATATATCTCTTTTAGAATATATTATGATTCTTTATGTGATACTTTCAAAATTCGTGCTTTTTGCCAAATTTATGTCAAAAAAATCCAGTGACATTGTTATTATCAAACAACATCACTGGATTATTTTAATATTTACTTTTTTTATTCTCTGATTTTAATACCTTTACCTGCTAACATCTTAAGAATATCCTGAGTATATCCATTCACTTCATCTCCCGAGAGGGTCCCTTCATAAGAGATGAACTGCATACGGATCGTCATGCTGGCTTTATTGTTCAGTGCTTTATCTTTATACATATCGATAAATTCACAGCTCTGCAGGAATTTACATTCATAAGCCATAACGGTATCATGAACCAGTCCAAAACTTACGGTGTCGTCAACCAGCAGACTTAAATCAATGCTGATGCCAGGGAACTTTGATATCTCTTTATATAACACCTGCATCTTTTCCTGCTCAGCAAAGCATGCAAAATCAATTTCTGCGACTGCGGCACTCAGCTTTTTGTCTATTTTGTCTGCGACACGCGGATTAAGTTCAGTAATCAGACCAATTTCCTTACCATCCAGAAGAATTTTTGCCGAGTTCTTTGGGTGGCAATAGTTTTCAACCGCATCTGCAGGCGCATAACTGATTGTCTTGTTTTTGATCTGACAGGAAATCGTCTCAATCATCTCTTTCACTTCAGATAATACCTGCTTGGCACTTTTCTCCTTCGATGCGCTGACAATGGACAGTACCTTTCGTTCATTACAGAGCCCTTCTTTTGTAAATCCTTTCACGACCCGTCCGATTTCGAACATCTGCATAGAAGTATAATTATCAAGGTTTTTGTACACAAAGCCAAGAAGTGTCGGTATGATCGTCGAACGGATGGCATCATTTTCAGATGCTACCGAATTGACTACTCTGGCTGCACTCACCGGTTCCAGGCCCAGCTCTTTGTTCATCTTTGCATCGTACCAGATATAACTGTGCACCTCGCTGCAGCCAAAGCGTTCCGCTAACAGCTGCTTGATCAGATATTCGTCTTCTCTTGCCTTGTCAGGGCGTACCGGAGCAAGCAGACTGGCAGTCGATGTCAGCTTAAAGTTATCATATCCATAGATTCGGGTGATTTCTTCTATGATATCTGCTTTAATGGTTACATCCTTGGTAGCACGGAAGGATGGGACCACTACTTCAAATTCATCGCCTTTATTCGTCACCTTGAACTCAAGCGCAGTCAGGGTTTCAATGATTTCGTCATTCGAAATATCGATTCCAGTGTATTTATCTACATATGCCTTGTCGAATTGAATATGAATGGTCTCGTAATGCGTAGGATAGGAATCTGTCATTGCTGTAATGACCTTGACTCCTGGATCTATCTCCATTAATAACTGAAGAAATCTTTCAATCGCAGGGACTGTCATCTCCGGATCGAGCATCTTCTCATAACGGGCACTTGCTTCTGTACGCATACCAAGCTTCGTTGCGCTCTTTCTGATAGAAACTCCGTCAAAGTTAGCAGATTCCAGCATCAGAGATGTTGTATCATCTTCTATCTCAGAATGCAGACCGCCCATGATACCGGCTACCGCTGTCGGTTCATCATCGTCACAGATCATCATAATGCCCGGTTCGATCATACGCGTGGTAGCATCCAGTGTCACGAATTCTTTTTCATGATCAAAAGTCTTCACACGGATCTTATCCACTTTATTCTTATCAAACGCATGCATCGGCTGTCCAAGCTCCATCATCAGATAGTTGGTAAGGTCAGCCAGCAGGTTGATCGGACGCTGTCCGCAATACATCAGACGAACCTTCATATTGAGAGGTGACACATTCCTGGTCACATTCTCAACTCCGATACAGGAGTACCGGTAGCATAGTTCAGTCTCAATCGCAAGATCGACTGTCGGTAATGCGGCATATGCCTTCGTGTCTACGACCGGAAGAGCTTTTAAAGGTCTTTTCAAAAGTGCTGCGATCTCTCTGGCAATACCATAATGTCCCCAAAGGTCCGGACGGTTCGTAAGTGATTTGTTATCCACTTCAAATATAATATCATCCATTGCGATCATGTCTTTGATATTGGTTCCTATCACTGCACTGTCATCAAAAAGCATGATGCCGGAATGATCCTCACTGATACCAAGCTCTTTTTCGGAGCAGCACATGCCGCGGCTTGGATATCCTGCAATGGTAGCTTCTCCTATTTCCATGCCCTTCACGCTGCCGCCGCACTTTGCAAATGCCACGATAGCTCCTTCAAAGACATTCGGTGCACCGCACACACAATCAACAATGGCTTCTCCGTTATCCACCTTTAAAAGATGAAGCTTCTTCGACTTTGGATGCTCCTCAAGCTTAACAACCTTTCCGATAACAACATCCCGAATATCTTTGCCGTATTCTATCACTTCTTCCACTTCGGCAGTGGCAAGTGTAAATCTTCCTATTAATTGCTTTATGTCAGCCTGGGACAGATCAACAAAATCCGAGATCCAGTTCATTGATATATACATAAGCTTCTCCCTTCTATTTGAATTGCTTCAATGCTTTAAGATTACCGCTGTTCAGTACACGGATATCCTTGATGCCATACTTCATCATGGTTAGTCTGGTAAGTCCAAGTCCAAAAGCAAAGCCTGTATACTTGTCCGGATCAATACCGCCCATGGTCAGTACATTAGGATGAATCATACCGCAGGGAAGCAGCTCCAGCCAGCCAGACTGCTTGCAGGTAGGACAACCCTTGCCGCCGCAGATCAGACAATTGATATCAAGCTCAAATCCAGGCTCTACAAAAGGGAAAAAGCCGGGACGAAGGCGAACCTTTACATCTCGCTCGAATACTTCAGAAAGAAGCACTTTCATAAAATAGATCAGATTGGAAATGGATATATTATCTCCGATCATCATACCTTCCAGCTGGAAGAAAGTATTCTCATGGGAAGCATCTATGTTCTCATTTCTAAAACAACGTCCCGGGAATAATACACGTAAGGGTTCACCTGGCTTTGGAGCACCGTATTTTCTCATGATGGCATTCTGCGCCGCCGAAGTGTGCGTCTTTAACAGCTGCCCATTGCTCAGATAATAGGTATCCTGCATATCACGTGCCGGGTGATGCTTTGGTATGTTAACTGCCTCAAAATTATTATATTCTGTCTGTATCTCCAGACCATCTTCAATGATGAAGCCCATAGATTTGAATATGTTCTCGATCTGACGCTGTACGATTGTAACAGGATGAAGACTGCCGACCTCCTGACAGCTCGGGATCGAGAAGTCAAATTTCTCTGCATTCTCCATCGCCATCTGAAATTTTATCTCTTCCATCTTTTTGGCCTGCAGACGAAGCTTTTCTTCTATTTCATCTTTTAATGCATTGATCTGCTGTCCGACCTGCTTTTTGGCTTCTGCATCCATATTCTTCAGGTCCTTTAATACATCCGTAACAGCACCCTTCTTGCCAAGATATGCGATACGCATCGCTTCGATTTCTTCATGCGTTTTACTTTGCGCAAGCTTTGCTTCAAATTCACTTTTTAACTTTTCAACAACTTCCAGCATATTATATCCTCCTTCTTTCAATAAAAAAAAGCCTTCTCAGTCACTGGGACGAGAAAACTTCGTGGTACCACCCTTGTTCGATGCAAAAAACACATCCTCAAAAGCCGTAACGTGACCTGATCGTTCAACGCTTCCATGAGTGCTTTTTGCAATCCTGGTTTTACGTTGAAAGCTCCACCGACGAAATTCCACAGTAGAAAACAGTCGTTCTTACAATAAGAAAACCGTATTCTCTTATCTCTGTTTGAACCCAAGTCCGCTTGCAGCCGGTGACGGTCTCTCTCTGACGGAAAACAGATGTGTACTGATTCGGTATCATTGCCTTTAGCATATTATTTATCTTCCTGTAACTATAGCAGAAAGTCTGTGGAAAAGTCAAGTGGTACATGATTTTTGCTTTAAATTTAAAATAACAGGCAGACTTTAGGATGTTGTTTCACTTTGACCATCCCCATCCCTTTTTCTGCCTGCTGTTAAGTGTACCTGTTATTATGTATATCTGCTGCGTATTCCTGATATTATGTATACCTGATATTATGTGTACCGGATATTCCGAGTACTAAGTGTTATCTTTTTACCTTGCAATCAGTTCACCAGCTATAACACTGTTATAATACAACATCTGCCATGCTGTACATCCCGGGTGCTTTCCCTGCCAGGAACTTTGCTGCGGAGATAGCACCATTTGCAAAGACCGCTCTGGAATAAGCTGTATGCTTAAATTCAATCACTTCATCTCTGCCGGCAAATATAACTTCATGTTCTCCGACGATAGTACCGCCTCGAACCGCAGAGATTCCGATCTCATCTTTCCTTCTTTTTTCCCTGCGGTCTGAACGGTCATAGCAGTAAGAGGTTTCATTACTTAACACTCCCTTGATTGCATCTGCTAACGCAAGTGCAGTACCGGACGGCGCATCCAGCTTTTGATTATGGTGTCTCTCCACGATCTCTATATCAAAGTCTGCCCGCTCTAAAACCTTGGTTGCTGCCTGTAAAAGCTGCATAAGCAGATTGATGCCCAGTGACATATTGGCAGAACGAAGGATAGGGATTTTTTTAGAGGTTTCATTAATACTTCTGATCTGCTCCTCTGACAAGCCTGTCGTACAAAGCACAATGCCGACGTTCGCAGCGACCGCATACTCAAGCATCTCTTCTACGCCCTGCGGGGATGCAAAATCAATAATAACATCAGCAGCAGCATTACATTCCGAAAACTCCGCAAATACAGGATAGCTGTTAGTTTTATCGTCGAATCGGTCAATACCGGCTGCAATTTCGCATGTATCACTGCTTTTGAGCTGTTCCGTAATCATTTTTCCCATACGTCCGTTACAGCCCCTTATAATCACTCTTGTCATCTTTTCCTCCATTCCTGCGCATGTAATCTGCGCCTATGAAGTTGAAAGCGATTTTCTTTCAACCCTGCTCTCTATTCGTATTTGACAAATCACTCTCACATCAGTCCGACAGCTTTCAGTTCTTTCATCAGATAAGCTGCATTCGCGTCTTCCATCTCTGATAACGGCATTCTGAGTGATCCAACATTCCAGCCAAGCATATTCATGGCTGCTTTTACAGGAATCGGATTCACCTCACAGAACAATGCCTTGATCAAAGGGATATATTTCATCTGCAATGCAAGACTTCCCTTGGTATCACCGGCAAGGTACTTCACTACCATGTCATGTGTGTCTCTCGGTGCTACATGGGATAATACAGATATTACGCCCTTACCGCCGAGAGAAAGAAGCGGTACGATCATATCATCATTTCCCGAATACAGATCAAGCTTTCCGTCACAGGCAGCCATGGTATAAGCAATCTGTGAGATATCCCCCGTGGCATCCTTCATACCAATGATGGTATCCACGTCCTTCACCATGGAAGCTACAGTTGCCGGAAGTATGTTGACACCGGTTCTTCCGGGAATATTATACAGAATGATCGGCAGATCGACTGATTTTGCCACTGCAGTAAAATGTGCGATCAGGCCCTTCTGTGTTGCTTTGTTATAATAGGGTGAAACCAGCAGAAGACCATCAGCACCTGCTTTTTGAGCCTCCTGTGAAAGGTAAATGGCTGTTTCTGTACTGTTCGAACCGGTACCGGCAATGACTGGCACTCTTTTCTTTGTGTACTCCGCTGCAAAACGAATGGTTTCAATGTGTTCTTCGTGTGACAAGGTCGATGCCTCGCCAGTAGTTCCACAGATAATGAGACTGTCTGTACCGTTCTTGATCTGGTCATCGATCAGCTCACCCATCTTTTCATAATTTACTTCCAGATTTTCTTTCATCGGTGTAATCAGTGCTACACCTGCACCTGTAAAAATTGACATATCCTATCCTCCGTTAAAATAAAAAAAGTCGACTCAGGTCGACTAAAGAACAATCCGGGTAAACACGTCTGCAAAAACTGCACACGCAAAGAACCGTAATCAAATATTCTTTAGTAGCCCTCCACCAATTGCTTGATGACAGTCACACAGCTCTTAACCGTGTGCCCAGCCTGTTGATCCTCAGGGTATCAAAAGACTTCGGCATCTCATCCTTTCACTGCAGTCCTCTAGCCTGAACTATCCTGCAGTTTACTAATAATCAATGCGCCTCTACCATAATTTGTTTTATAGTGTGTTTACTATACCATCTCTCCATAGCCTTGTCAATAGATAAAGTTCATGATGCGCCTTTTGGCATCATAAATAATTGAGTAAAGAACAAGATATTCGAGCCCTATGCGAGAATATCGCAGTTCTTATACACGAAGCTGCCTTACATGCATGATTTACGCATGTTAACTTCGTGTTTTTCACACTTAACGTCTTTCTGCCCTTTTTCTTGCCTGATGGTCAAGTATCTTTTTACGGATACGAAGGCTCTTTGGCGTAACCTCAAGATACTCATTCGTATCAATGTAATCAAGTGCCTGCTCAAGACTTAGTACACGAGGCGGTGACAAGCGAAGTGCTTCATCCGCACTGGAGGATCTGGTGTTGGTCATCTGCTTTCTCTTGCAGACATTGACTTCTATATCTTCTCCTCTTGCATTTTGTCCAACGATCATTCCGGCATAGACTTTTTCACCGGCTCCGATGAACAGCACACCACGTTCCTGTGCATTGAACAAGCCATATGTGATAGCCTCCCCATTTTCAAAGGCAATTAAGCTTCCCTGCTGGCGGTAGGAAATATCACCCTTATACGGACCATATCCGTCAAATAAGGTATTGATGATTCCGTTGCCCTTGGTGTCTGTCAGGAATTCACCGCGGTAACCGATAAGTCCGCGGGAAGGAATCAGGAATTCCAGCCTGCTGTAGCCGCCGCTTGCATTTGACATATTTAAAAGCTCACCTTTTCTGGTGCTCAGCTTTTCGATGACAACCCCTGTGTATTCCTCCGGAACATCAATGACTGCGCGCTCCATCGGCTCAAGCTTCTCACCGCTGTCCCCTGTCTTATATAATACTTCTGCTTTGCTTACTGCAAATTCATAGCCTTCTCTTCGCATGTTCTCGATCAGTACGGAAAGGTGAAGCTCTCCGCGTCCCGATACTTTAAAAGCATCTGCAGAATCTGTTTCTTCCACGCGAAGGCTGACATCTGTGTTGAGTTCTCTGAACAAGCGCTCACGAATATGTCTTGATGTTACAAATTTACCTTCCTGTCCTGCCAGCGGGCTGTCATTGACAATGAACTGCATTGCGATCGTCGGCTCCGATATCTTCTGGAAAGGGATAGCAACCGGATTTTCCGGTGCACAGAGCGTATCTCCGATATGAATATCTGCAATTCCTGAGATCGCAACGATTGAACCAACACCGGCTTCTGTTATTTCCACCTTCTTTAAACCCTCAAACTCATACAGTTTGCTGATCTTAACTTTTCTGAACAAATCCTTTTTATGTGCGTTTACAATTACAACATCCTGATTTACCTTAACAACTCCATTGTCAACTTTACCGACACCGATTCTGCCGACATATTCATTGTAATCAATCGTGCTGATCAGAACCTGTGTATTCGCATCCGGATCACCTTCCGGTGCCGGAATGTACTCAAGGATCGTTTCGAACAACGGTACCATATTCTCGGGGCTGTCAGACAGCTCCAGAATAGCAACGCCTGACTTGGCCGATGCAAATACAAAAGGACAGTCCAGCTGGTCTTCACTGGCATCAAGCTCAATAAACAGATCCAGCACTTCATCAATGACCTCTGTAGGTCTTGCTTCCGGACGATCAATCTTATTGATACATACAATAACCGGCAGGCTCAGCTCCAGTGCTTTTTTCAGAACGAACTTTGTCTGCGGCATAGCTCCCTCAAAAGCATCTACAACCAGAATAACACCGTTTACCATCTTTAATACACGTTCTACTTCACCGCCGAAATCAGCATGTCCGGGTGTATCAATGATATTGATCTTGACTCCTTTATAAAATACTGCCGTATTCTTTGACAAAATGGTAATACCGCGCTCACGCTCAATATCATTTGAATCCATGACACGTTCTTCCACTACCTGGTTCGAACGAAATACACCGCTTTGTTTCAGCAATTCATCAACAAGTGTTGTTTTACCATGGTCAACGTGTGCTATGATTGCGATATTCCTTACATCTTCCCGTTTCATATTTTACCTCATTCTGTGCTTCCTAAGCTACTTCTATGTTATGCCTGTTATCAGGCTCACTACTATAGTTACTTGAAACCTTACCTATTGTACCATATCTGTTTCGTTTCGCAAGTTATTTTTGTGTTACATACTGCTTTTCAGCCATTTTCCACCATAGCGGCATGTTTTTTGACCATAAGTCAGTCAGAACCACAATGGAGCATATAGAATTAAGTTACAATTACCTATTGTTGTACCCTGCCTTCTGTATTATAATGGTATTAATTGAAACCATATTCTGTCTTACCATGATCCAGTCTGAGAGGTAGAATTTATGCATGAAAAGAATATATATTTACGAATCCTGGTGAATACACTGCTTTGTATCATATTGTTTCTTCTGATCATATTCGCTCTGCCAAAGGTCATCGTATTCTTTATGCCGTTCGTTATAGCCATCATCATTTCGGCAGTAGCAAACCCCATGATCAGTTTTCTGGAGCGAAGGGTCAAAATTCTAAGAAAGCACAGCTCAGCGATCGTCATCGTTCTTGCCATTGTTTTGATTATCGGTCTGATGATTCTGCTGATCTACCTGTTATACCGTATGGGACGAAGTCTTTTTGATGAACGAAATGACATCATGTCCACTCTTACTGCTTTTCTTGATAACCTGACTTATTCTCTCCGGGATTTTATAGCTCTTCTGCCTGCCGATGTGCAAAGTTATTTTTCTAACCTGAGCGGCAACCTTCAGACTAGCACACAAAGCTACTTCAGTCATCTCAGCGAGACACTTCCAACAAAGATTCTGGCTTTTTTTGATTTTAGCATGACACCGGAATTCATATCAGATGCCGGTGCCTACCTTGGTAATTTTGGCGAAGTGCTGGTTCTGACGATCATAACTATCCTTGCCTCATATTTTTTGATCGCTGACAGGAACAAGCATGTTACCTTCATTCATAAGCATGTGCCAAAATCAATACAGGACGGCTATCTTATGATAACCAACAATATAAAAACAGCAGTCGGCGGTTATTTCAAGGCACAGTTCAAAATCATGCTGGTGCTTCTTGTCATAATGTATATTGTTTTTAAGATCATGCATGTCAGGTACTCATTTCTCATTGCACTTGGCATAGCGTTCCTTGACTTTCTTCCTATCTTTGGCACCGGAGCGATCATATGGCCCTGGACGATCATCTGTCTGGTTACCGGTGAATACCTGAATGCCATACTGCTGATCGTACTATATATTGCCTGTCAGCTGATCAAGCAGCTTCTGCAGCCGAAGATGGTTGGTGACAGCATCGGAATATCTCCGCTGATCACCCTGATCTTTATGTTCATCGGATTTCGCTTCAAAGGGGTTACCGGTATGATACTCGGCATCCCTATCGGTATGATCCTGATCAGTTTTTACAATGTCGGAGCATTTGACAGATTGATACGCGGGTTTAAAATCATAGCAAATGCCATCAATGAATATCGAAAATTCTGACAGGCTATATTTTGACCTGGAACCAAAATCAAAGCTTCAATTATATGTATACAGTTCAAACCTGAAATGTGATATGTGCATAAACAGCGCAGAAATGAGGTGAACCGTGAAAAAAGGAAAAACCGACAGCACCACCGCCCTGATAACCTGCGAAGAAATCCTGGCTCTGATGGAAGACTATCGAATAGGGCGCAAGCCTCTGGCTAAAGTACTTGGCTGGGGAGATACCACGATAATGCGTTACCTGAAAGGTGAACATCCGACACCGGAGTATTCTGACAAGCTTCGCAGGATTGCTGCTGATCCAGCCTACTATTATAAAATTCTGACATCAAATGCCGATAAGATCACCGATATCGCTTACAAAAAAAGCCTGGCATGTTTGTCGGCAAAAATGACATGCTCACGTATTCTTGCAGCCGCACAGTATGTAATCAATCGTTCCGACGGTGATATATCAGCAAAACGTGTACAGGCCATTTTATACTATTCCCAGGCCTTTTCCCTTGCACTGCATGCACGTGAGCTGTTCGAAGAGGAATTCATGGTATCACGTGTTTTTATGCCCTATCCGGAAGTCTTCAACAATATGCGCCAGAATGGAACCAGAATCATCGAACTGCCAAAGAACGCCATCTCAGAGGATGACAAGAATGTAATAGACAGCATCTACAACGCGCTTGACTGGTACGGTCCGGAACCCATCCGCATCATTACTGCTCGCGAACGTTCATCCTTATACAAAAGCAGGACATCAACTTCTCAAAAATATATTACCAAAGATGCTCTTCGCCGGTTTTTTATTACCATTTCCATGAAATATAATGTGACTAAGCCGGCAGAGATCAACTCATATTTTAATCAACGGCTGAAAGAGATAACAAACACCAGAAAAGAATAAAAATGAACCTGGAAGCATAGCAATCTCAAATGCTTCCAGGTTCATTTTTTTTACTAAGATACTTTATTCGAATATTTTATTCTGATATTTTATTCGGATACTTTATTCGAATATTTTTTTCTGATATTTTATTTGAATACTTGTTTAAAGCTGCAGTAAACGAACTGCATTCTTATACAGTATTCCTTCTCTTTCTTCAAAAGACATCGGTATCTTTGCAAGCATCTCAAGTTCTTCTAAAGCAGTCCACATCGGAAAATCCGTTCCAAAGAGCACATGATCTGCACCATATTGATCGATTATGTGTCTTGCTTCTTCCGGCGACAGAGCATACAAAGAGCTGGATGTATCTACATAAACACCTCTTCCGTGTAATATATTGGCTGCCTCGCCCCATACAGACCATCCGCCAAAATGTGCACCGATCACCGTCAGCCGCGGAAAACGATCCAGTACCCTTGCCAGCCTCTCCGGTTTTGAATACTCATATCGGTAGTCACCTGTGTGAACAAGAAGGGGCAATCTCCCTTCAATACATTCATACATCGGAAATGCTGCTTCATCATCCATTAAGAACTTTTGGAAATCCGGGTGTATCTTCACTCCTTTCAGACCTGCTTCAATGGATGTATCAAGCTGCTTTTCAATATTCTTATACAACGGGTGCATGGATGCAAATCCGATCAGCTTTTCAGGATACTGCTGCACAGTGTCAATTATGAACTGATTGATGCTTTCCACCTGTTCCGGTATTGTTGCCACTGAATGTACCACATAACGGTCAACAGCGGCTTTTTCACCTTGTTCCAGTAAGGATTGCACCCTTCCGTCACTGCGCATTGGCATATCGTAAAACTTTTCAATACCTTTCGATGCTTTCTCGGCTATCTTTTCAGGAAATATATGTGCGTGAAAATCAATTATCATACCACTTTCGCTTTCTTCTGCTTCTACCAGATGATTACCTTATATACTAGTCAAATCACTTATTCATTTGCTTATACATTTGCTTATTCAATTACTTATTCACTTTACTATATACTATACTTTTCATTATTTCATTTCTTTTCAAATTCAAATACATAAGGCAGTTCCATCTCATCGCGCAGCTTAATGAATTCTTTCTGCACTGCTTCGCCAACAGGAACCCCTTTATCTTTTCTCTCCAGCCAGGTCAGATATTCCTTCTCTCCGGCTGTATAGATCCTATCCTCGCCAGGTGCTTTTTCAGATGCTCTTAACTCTCTGCAGATATCTCCTGCAGTTTTTTTGAAGCTGTCCGCACCGACAAATGCCTCTGTATCAATTGCAATAAAGAAATGTCCCAGATGATAGGGAACCTTTTCTCCTTTTTCATTCAATCCGCCAAGCATTTTAAGGAAGCTGCCTGCCTGCAATGCCGCAGACAATATCTCAACGACCGTTGCATACCCATATCCTTTGTAACCGGCAAGCTCTTCTCCTATACCACCAAGCGGCGCAAGTGCAGCTTCTCCGGAGGACAGATCCTTTAAAATCTGAACTGAATCGGTCTTTGGTTTTCCGTCTCTTCCGATTACCATTCCAGATGGCGTATCCTTGCCTGCTCTTGCGTAATATTCAATTCTTCCCCTTTGCGTAATACTGGTAGCACAGTCAAGAACAAAAGGAAATTCTTCATCAGTTGGAAGCCCTACAGTCAGCGGGTTCGTTCCCAGCATATTCTCAACACCAAAGGTCGGAGCAATGGAAGGCCTCGCATTGGTACCTGTTATTCCGATCATTCCTTCTTTGGAAGCCATAGTCGCATAATAGCCTGCAATACCATAGTGCGTTGAATTTCTGACAGCTGTCATGCCCATGCCATAGATCTTAGCTTTTTCGATCGCCATCTGCATTGCTTTATGACCAATGACCATACCCATGCCGTCATGACCATCAATTACAGCTGTTGTCGGTGTTTCCCTCACCACTTCAATCTCGGTAACAGGATTCTGTACCCCATCACGTATCCTGTCTATATAAATCGGCTTGAACCTGTTACATCCATGACTTTCAATTCCTCTTCTGTCACTTTCCATCAGTACATCTGCACACAACCTTGCTTCTTCTTCCGGCACCCCAAGCTTGGCAAATACCGAGGTCATAAAATCACCAATTAACTCCCATGATACATAAGGTCTTGTCTCCATACGATCTCCTTTCTGATGTCAAAAATATGTAGTTCAGTATAGCTCTTATCCCTTTAATCTTATTGCATTGTACAACTACTGCTTTTCTATCGCTTTTTTACTTCCAGAAACAATCTGCATTGTATCTTTATAAATAATTGCATTTATCGCAATACCTACTGATAGTAACAGCCAGAATAATGGTGCAGTAGCCATACTGGAGTCATTTGATATACCGGCTACCATATATCCGATTGAACCAAGAAAGATTCCTACGCCGGCCTGTGGTAAAAAAGAATCAAATTTTTGCTTTATATATATCTTAACACTCATTATAAAATATATCCCATAGAAAGTCAGAAATGCAAGCAAAGACATGATTCCAGTCTGTACACCAATCTGCAGATACATACAATGCGGTTTGGACATAAGCTGTGCTGAATACCCTTCATAATAAAGCATGAGATAATCCTGCTGAGGAAATGCTATCGAGAATGTATCAGCGCCAGAACCAAGAATAATGTATTTTTTAAGAAGCGGAATTGTTCTGGACCAGATATATCCACGTCCTGAAAAGACATTCGTATAATCAGTAAATACAGCGGAATCTGCCATCACCATCTGATCAAGCTTTCCTTTTTC
>QKDK01000168.1 GCA_003252135.1 Clostridia bacterium | reverse complement strand
ATCGGAACTGCCGCCGATCAGGATGCCGTGATCCATAAAGGTACGGTTTGGAAATAGTTTTTCAGCGCGATCCGCACCAAGTCGTGTCTTTGCCCAACCAACAAAATTACGAATGAATACCGGCTGCGTCGGGATGACAAGGGGAAGCTTTTTCATGCGCTCAAGGTCAGCGAAGTCTGGCAGATACCCGTGCACCAGATAGAATCTGCGGTTCCAGCCGATTTTCTCATCATAAGCATATTCAAAACCTGTCAAAGCCATATCTATGGCACGATCGCCGATTGCATGAACCGCAATTTCCATACCGTTATCATAAGCATCTTTCATTTTCTTATTGATCTCATCCTGAGTCAGAATGGTGGCACCGCAGGAGTCTGTATCGGCATAAGGCTCTTTCATGGCGCAGGTAGCTGCACCGACTGAGCCGTCAATGAACATTTTCATTGCACCGATCTTTATTGTATTGCTTCCAAAGCCGCTGACAGCACCTGCTGATAATCTGGTCAGGTTGGTAGGGTAGAAAACAATGCGGCAGGACAGCTTGCCCTGGCGCTCGATTTCCTGCAGCAGCTCAAGATTGTAGGTATCATCAATGGCATTTGTGTGGATGGTTGTAAGTCCCTGCGCTGCTCTTATCTGGATGTATTCACTGACTTCAGCGGCTGCAGTTGCAAGGTCGGGAGCCGGGATGATGCTTTCTACCTGATTGAAGAACAGCTCTTCACGAATGATACCGTTCGGTATGCCGCATTTATCATAATCCACTGTGTTTGGAAGTGGTGATATATAATCATCGGTGAAGCCGCAAAGCTCCATTGCTTTGCTGTTCAGGATGTTGGCATGTGCGCAGAAGCTGCTGATGGCAACAGGAACCGTGGAAGAAATCTGGTCCAGAACCTCACGAGTCGGAAAACAGCCTTCTGCCAGCCGGTCCATATGAAGACCTTTACCGAGAAGCCAGTCATTTCCTCCACGCTGCGTAAGCTTATCCTTCATTCTCCTGCAGATATCATCAAAAGAATTGGCATCTTCCAGAGGTACCTTTTTTTGTGTCTTATAATCATGATACAGATGCATATGTGTATCGATCAGACCAGGAATTACTGTCTTTCCTTTTAGGTCAATGACTGATTTTACCGGTACGCCGTTAAATTCCTCGTAGGAACCGACGGCTATGATTTTATCGTCGTAAATCAGCATAGCATCGGCAATAGAGGTTTCTGAAACGAATGTATGAATCCTGCCGTTATATAGTAATAAGTCAGCATAAAATGTGAATTTTTCTGTCATGGTAGAGCCTCCTGAATCCTGTTTTACTCTTACTATAGAACTGGAAGCTAAGAATGGATTGTAAAAAATGGAATCTAAACCTTCAATTCTTGTAGGAAATGAAATTTTCCCTGTTAGTTCTATTTCTTCCTATCCTGTATGCAAAATTTCTGTTATTATGATAGACAAAATTTATCATAAAAATGCGAGAAGCAAAGGAGAATAAATAAGCATGAATCTAACATTTTTTTTACCGACCAGACTGATTCTGGATGAGAACTGCGTCAGCAAGAACGCTGCTAAATTTACAGAATGCGGTAAAAAGGCGATGATTGTTACCGGTAAGAATTCTGCAAAAGCATCAGGTGCTCTTGATGACGTCGTAGCTGTGTTGGAGCAGGGAAGAACGGAGTGGATACTGTTTGACAAGATCGAGAATAATCCGTCAATGGAAACTGTTGAGGAAGCAGGGAAGATAGCAAAGGCAGAAGGCGTTGATTTTGTTATCGGTATCGGCGGCGGTTCACCGATCGATGCCGCAAAGGCAATTGCTGTGCTGGCAGCCAATGATATGAAAACTACGGATCTGTTCTTAAATCAGTTCACAAAAGCGCTCAAAATCCTTGCTGTGCCGACAACTGCAGGCACAGGCAGTGAAGCAACACCTTACAGCGTTCTGCTTCGTAAGGATCTGCAGACCAAAATGGGCTTTGGCAATCCGCTTACATTTCCTGTGTATGCTTTTCTGGATGCAAAATATACAGTGTCACTGTCAAAGAATTTTACCATCAGTACAGCGGTAGATGCATTTACGCATTGTCTTGAAGGTTATATGGCGAACAGAAGTACCATTATGTCGGATGCCATTGCGTTAAGTGCCATCGAAGCCTTTGGCAGAGCCATTCCTGCTCTTGGCAGGGATACACTGACACTTAAGGAGCGAGAACTGCTGCTGTATATATCCATGATCGGTGGTGTTACGATAGCGCAGACCGGTGTTACGGCACCGCATGGACTTGGTTATTGCTACACCTATTTTAAGGATGTACCGCATGGTGTGGCGAACGGTTACTTTATGAGGGAGTACCTGAAGCTTCACGAAGAGGTGCGTAAGGACAAAGTCGCATCGGCGCTTGCTGCCCTTGGATACACTACTATAGATGCTTTTGCAGATGCACTTGATACTCTGATAGGACCGGCACCTGCTCTGACTGCAGAGGAAGTGGAGGAATACACAAAGCTTTCACTGCTCCAGAAGGGAAGTCTTTCTAACACACCATATCCGATGACAGAAGATAGTGTGCACAGTCTCTGGACAAAGATGGCACGTCTGTAATGAAGCGCAGGAAAAGAACCTGCATTTTCGATCGAAGTAAAGAATCAGGAATGAACGAAGGAATGAATGAAGGAATGAACGAATGAATGAAGGAATGAACGAAGGAATAAACGAAAAAATACATGATAAACACATCGGGAAACTACACATTTAGTAAGTGAATATCTATAAGACTATAGATGAATAAAAGGAGAAAAATAATATGACTTTAGCAGAACGTTGTCAGAAAGTAATGCCGCCAATGGCGCTTCGGGCCACAAACCTTGGCATAACAAAAGGAAGCGGAGCATATCTTTACACGGAGGATGGCAGAAAGATACTTGATTTTGGCAGCGGAATCGCTGTCTGTAATCTGGGACATAATCACGAAAGGGTAGTGGAAGCAGCGAAAAAACAGATGGATTCCCTGATTCATGGCTGCCACAATCTTGTGTATTATGAGCCCTATGTTAAGCTGGCAGAAGAACTTGTTGCCCGCACAGGCGGGAATAAGATGCTGTATTTCAGTAACAGCGGAGCAGAAGCAAATGAAGGTGCATTGAAACTTGCCAAATACCACACCAGAAGGCCGGCGATCATATCATTTACCAATTCCTTCCATGGAAGAACGATTGCATGTGCTTCCATAACAGGCTCTAACGCAGGATACAGGAAGTATTACGAACCGCTGCTGCCAAGCGTTTATTTTGCGGAATACCCGAATCTTTTCCGTACACCTTATAAGATGGTTGATGGAAAATGTCCGAGAGAATATATGGACCAATTCGATGTAATGTTCCACAAGCTTGTTGATCCGTCCATGGTAGCTGCCATCATACTGGAACCGATACAGGGAGAAGGCGGTTATATCGTTCCTCCGGTAGAATGGCTGCAGCACGTGAGAAAGGTTTGTGATGAACATGGCATCATGATGATATTCGATGAAGTACAGACAGGCTTTGGACGTACCGGTGAGCTTTACGCTTATCAGACACTCGGAGTAGAACCGGATATATTTACAACAGCTAAGGCACTTGGCAGCGGTTTCCCGATCAGTGCAGTGATAGGAAAGAAGGAAGTGATGGAAAGCTGGGCAAGAGGCGCACACGGCGGTACCTTCGGCGGCAATCCGGTATCCTGCGCAGCTTCTCTTGCGACTCTCGAAGTCATTGATGAAGAAAATCTTCTTGATTACTGCAAAAAGACCGGTCAGTACTTCAGAGACGAGCTTACAAAGCTTCAAGCAGAGTTTCCGGACAGAATCGGTGAAGTACGCGGCGTGGGCATGATGAATGCGATCGAGCTTGTCGGTGAAGGAAATGTTCCAGACGCTGCTTTTGCAACGCAGGTCAGCAATAAGGCACTGGAAGAGAACCTGCTGCTGCTCACCTGCGGTGTTGATAAGAACATTGTTCGTTTTATTCCGCCGATCAATGTAAAAAAAGAAGAAATCGATGAAGCCATCGGAATTTTAAGAAAAGTCATGAAGTAACACCATTAAACAGCAGTTCATCAAAACTAATAATCTATTACAGCAATTAACCAATAACAGATAATAACTCAATAACAGATAATTATTCAATAACAATAAACCAGAATGATCAGAACCCTTTCGGATTCTGATCATTCTGGTTTATATCAGTTTATTGACTTTACATAATAGGTATAGGTAATTATTCTTCTGTTGATCTTCTTTTGCCTGTTGTTGCCTTATAAGCACCGATACCAGCGATTACAAGAACTGAACCAAACAGATAAAGCAGTGTATTTGATGTTGTTCCTGTTTGAGGAAGAACATCTGCTGAGCCTTCAGCAACGCCGTCATCATCAACATTGATAATTTCTGGAGTTGGTGTAGCAGTAGGAGTTACTTCAATATTTCCCTCCGGAGTTGTATCTTCTTCAATAACAACAGGAGTAGGTGTTGCAGTAGCTTCCGGTGTTGCAGTAGGTTCTGGTGTAGCGGTAGGTTCTGCAGCGATCTTTGTTATGGTTCCGGTAAATGTAACAGCGTTAGAAGGTACATAGAAAGATCCATTTGTTACGGTAACATTTGATGTTGTCCATCCTGAGAACTCATATACTGCTGTATCGATTGCAGGTGCGCCTGCAACACTTACCAGTAAGTTGTAGGAACTGTAAGCTGTAAACTGTCTCCTGAATTGTCGATCAGGTTATAAGTAACTGTGTATGTTGTGCTTGGAATATAAATTCTTGTTGCAGTATATTGAGCCTGGATAGTTGTAGGTCCGGTAATCTTATCAAAGGACTTGTCCCAGCCTGCAAAAGAATATGTAAAACTTCCATCGGGCTGTCTTGTAGGGTCTGAAGGAGCAGAAACGCTGTCTCCCGATGAAACACCGGTAATTGTTTTTAACGCTGTTCCGTCCCAGTCAATAAATGTAACAGTATATGTTTCTGTTTCTTCGTATGTTGCATAGATATCTTTATCAGAGGTAATCTCATATTTGTTCAATTCTGAGTCGGGGCCCGGGTTCCAGCCAGCAAATGTAAACACAGTGTGAACACCGTCAACATCGGTAAAGAAGGAATCTGGTCCGGCCGGAACATCTAAAACAGTACCATATTTAACTTTTGTATAATTGTAAAGACGAGTATTTTTGCTGTCATCGCTGTAGAAGTTAACTGTATAATAGTCATACACATCAAAGGTATAAGTCAGAGCGGTGGATTCACCAAATTCAGCGTCTGTATCCGGACTCCAGCCTAAATCATCAACGAAATATTTATCTGTATCCTGATACTGTGAAGGTGCTGATACAGTAGGTATGTCTGCCAGGAGTGCAGATCCTGTCACGACCTGAATCGTCTCAGTATTAACAAGTTTTGATGATTCCTTTACACCATTGTGGTAGATATCAACATAATAAGTTATATAGAACTCTTTTCCGAAATCAAGTGTTGCAGAATAATCAACATCACTGGTAAGCATGATGGATTGTCCCTCTGTCCATGAGCCAGCAGGTCCAAATGAAGTTCCGATCAGGTAAGAACCGGATACAGCAGCCGGATACTGGATTGCAGGAGCTGTAATGGTCGTACCGTATTTAACAGTGCCGCTGCCAAGATTGCCTTTTGTATCACCAAGATCGGTATTTCCGAGTTCTGTGAAGGAATATGTAACATTCTTCAGAGCGTAGTAAACATCAACAGACAGTACGTGTGCTGTACCTGTGAGAGTATAGATACCGTTATTTTCTGTCATTGCTTCTGTTCCTAATTTAACAGACGGATCTTCATAACCAAACTGATTGTAATTGTACACAGAAAATATTTTTGAGTCTTTCTGATATTCGTAACCTGTTATAGGAGTTACAGGAGATGGTGTAGGGGTCATTCCGGTGTATCCTGCAGGATATGCTTCTAAACCGGTCGTGATTGTATAATTATATGCCGGAACATTGAACGCTGCTGAGTTGATGTTTAATGTTTTAGCTGCGCCTGATAATGTGTAGGTAAATTTAGGAGAAGGTGTTGTTCCGTTAAGTATGTCAGTTTTAACACCTCCAAAATATCCGTTTACAGAATCGAACGAATATAATGCTGCTAACTGATCTGCTGTCACATTGAGTTTTACATCATAGCCAACATGATAAGTTCCTGCGCTCATTTCTGAAATCTCAATTGTTACAGTCTTGCCGCTTTCTGATAATGTAACATAGAATGAGTTCGGAGTTGTTAATAATGCTGCTTTATTACTTACCTGGGTGTATACTGTGCTGCCTGATTTCACTGAGTAATTACCGGTGATAGTTAAGTAAGCAGGTACAGTATCAGTCAGAGTTGGAGCGACAATACCAATGCTTGTTGTTATTGATTGTCCGATGGTATCAAAAATGGTCTTTATAGCAGATGCACTTGTAGCAGAACTAAATGCATAGTTAGCAGACGGAGTTGATGCTACATTGTTCATAACATATGTGGCATTCGAATTCAGTGATCCGTAGCCAATTGTATAGATTACTGTTTTTTTGCTTGAACTTTTAATGATATTGGCTTCTGAAATCGTAGGAAGGCCGTTGTTGGTCACATGAAGACTGCCAATATAATAATCATCATCACACCAGTCAAACATATTATTATAATAATTTAATCTGTAATCTGAACCAGATCCAAGAACAAAGTTATAATTAAAATTTGTTATGTATGAACCGCTTTTCGATGTTCCCATATAACTATAAGTAGGTTCACCATCAGATAAAAGAATGATTATATGGTTATGAGAATCAGAACCAAACAAAGTATTAGCTGTGTGAAGTCCTGCCTGGATATTGGTTCCGCCATCAGCAGATAAGTTGCCTACTGCTGTATTTAACGCTGCTGCATTGTTAGTTAATGATGTTGTGCTTGTAACAGAGTCCGAATATGCTACTAAACCAATTTTTACATAATTATTATAAGGTGATGCTAATAATTGATTTATTAAGCTGGTTACTGCGGTTTTTGCATTTGTCAGTTTGCTATTATCGCGCATACTGCCTGAAGTATCGATCACAAATACTATGTCTGTATATTTACCCTCAAAGGTAGTCTGTGTAATGCTGCTTACATCAAGCTGATAATCGATGGATGCGCCAACACCTGCATCAGCTCCGGTTGTGAATACAGCAGCTGTTTTTGATCCTGATACAGCTTCTGCAGAAGTCGCATAAGCAACGCTTACATTAGTCATGCTGCCCATGATCATGGATAAAACCAGAACCAGGCTAAGCAGTGATGCCAGTAACTCTTTTGATCTCTTGCTCTTCATAAAATTCTCCTTTTCTAAAAATAGACTGTTTAATGTTATGCTTGCTATTCATGCGAGGCAAGC
>QKDK01000075.1 GCA_003252135.1 Clostridia bacterium | reverse complement strand
GGATAACCATTATCTCATCCTTTTTATTGTTCTCACGTTCTCAATAAAAAAACAGAGTGCATCATGATGCAAAAGCATTCCTGATACAATCTGTTCTTTTTAAACAAAATAAATAGATTACACATTTTCAGAAAAATGAGACAAAAGTACAATTCGAAACGCCGATCCCTTATGTTTTTCACTTTCTACTTCAATACAGCCATGTTCCAGTTCAATGATTTTTTTTACCAGCGCAAGACCCAGACCATTTCCGCTTGTCTTTCTTGAACTGTCTCCCTGGTAAAATCTGTCGAATATATGCTTCATGGTTCCTGGTTCCATTCCTTCTCCGTTATCAGCAATGGTTACACAGATATTTTCTTCTCTTTGTGTGATGGAGACAGTTACAGTTCCCTTATGACCAGTAAATTTTACTGCATTCCCAAGCAGATTCATCCAGACCTGCATCATCAGTTCTTTATTTCCAAAATACTCAGTTCTTGGCAGGTCAATGTCAAGCTCGATATCCTTTCTGGTCCATTCTGTCTCAAGCATCAGCAGTGCCTGTCTTATCTGTTCATCAAGCCTGTAGATCTTCTGTCCAGAACCGCTGTCCTGGTTCTCAAGTCTTGACAGCATAAGAACATTGCCGGTCAGTGCCGCAAGCTGTCTGACACTTTCGATGATCATTTTTGTGTATTCATCATGCTCTTCCTTTGTAATGTCCGGTGTCTGAAGTAACGTTGCATACCCTTCGATTGCAGAAATCGGTGTTTTGAATTCATGAGATACGCTGACCACAAAGTCATCCCGCAAAGTTTCTATACTGCCAAGTTCTTCCACCATCGAATTAAAATTCCTGTATATTTCTCTGATTTCATCGATATGCTGAATTTCTGACAGCCGCACATTAAAATTTCCTTTGGCGACCTCCTTGGAGGCCTGTCCGAGTTCACTGATGGGATCAAGAATCTTGCGCGCCACAAAAAAAGATATTGTCGATCCAGCCAGCGTACTAATGATGATCAGCATCAGCAAAGGCGCAAACGGCCCCAGGTTTACGTTCTCCAGGCTCCCCGTCCTGTACAGCCGGTAAAACATTAGCGCCATAAGAATCAGGGTAGACAGGGTCACCGTAAATACTAAGACTGAAAAGCGAAGCCATAATTTATGAATATTTCTGTGCCTGATTTCGCTCATTTCTCTCATTCTGCTTTCACCACCTTGTATCCCAGCCCTCTGACCGTTATGATCTGCAGATCGCTGCATTCCTTAAGGCGCTCGCGCAGCCTGTTCACGTGAACATCAACAGTGCGTTCATCTGTTTCTGACTCCATTCCCCAGATTTCATCCATGAGCTGCTGTCTTGTAAATATCTTATTCGGGTATGATACCAGCTTATAAAGCAGCTGGAACTCCTTTTGAGGCAACGAGATCTCTTCCTGATTGATCGTCACTGTCATTGCATCATAATCTAAAATCGAAGATCTGCATACAATTTTTCTGTCATTAAAAATCTTCGCTCGTCTGAGCAGTGCCCCGACACGAAGAATCATTTCATTGACATCGACAGGCTTTACCATATAATCATCAATACCCGCCTGGAACATAAGCTGCTTATCCTCATACTGCTCTTTTGCAGTTATCATAAGAATCGGTATATTAGTTCCTGCGTCACGAAGCACCTTTGTCAGTTCATATCCATCCATATTCGGCATCATGATATCAGAGATTATAAGATCAATATACTCTTTGTCCATCATCTCCAGTGCCTTTTCCCCATCCTCTGCCGAAATCGCTCTGTATCCGTTTCTTTTCAGAACCGTACAGTAAAGTCTGGCAAGCTTATCGTCATCTTCAACCACTAATATCTGAAACATGTATGCTCCTTTCTGCGTTTCTACTATATATAAATAAGAAATCATTGTTTATTTGTCGTTTTTTCTTTATTATTATGATGACAGGGTCGAATAGTCCTATATCAGCTATAGCAATGTCAATTTGCACAAAGCCAGAAGGCGCATTCGTTCTTCTGTCTTTGTGCAAATTGACACATAATTTACGAAAGAGGACTATTCGACCCTCACATCATCTTATTATTGTATCATATCATAACGCACCAATGTAAACGGAATATAAAATCAACCTTATAAATTCTTTATAAGCAATTAATATTGAATTAACATACGGATGCTATACTTTGCAAAAATAAATAATCTTTTCTTATATGAAAAACAGAAATGAGGGAGTACTATGTTAAAGCTAACCAATATCGTAAAGGAATACTCTGCCGGCGACAGTGTCGTTGAAGCCCTGAAAGGCATTGATATTGAATTCCGTGACAATGAATTCGTGTCCATCCTTGGTCCGTCAGGCTGCGGCAAGACAACCTTGCTGAATATCATCGGCGGCCTTGACCGTTACACACAGGGCGATCTAATGATCAACAACCGTTCTACAAAAGAGTATACAGACGCCGACTGGGATTCTTACAGAAATCATTCCATTGGCTTTGTATTTCAGAATTACAATCTGATTCAGCATCAGACAGTCCTCTCCAATGTAGAACTGGCACTGACTTTATCAGGAGTATCAAAAGCAGAAAGAAGACAACGTGCCGTTGATGTACTGACAAAGGTAGGTCTGCAGGATCAGATCCACAAGAAACCGAATCAGATGTCCGGCGGTCAGATGCAGCGCGTTGCCATAGCCAGGGCCCTGATCAATAACCCTGATATATTACTGGCCGATGAACCGACCGGCGCACTTGATTCGGTAACAAGTCTGCAGATCATGAATCTGTTAAAAGAAATCGCCAATGACAGACTTATCATTATGGTCACACACAATCCCGATCTGGCAGAGCACTACTCGACCCGAATCATCAAACTTTTAGACGGTAAGGTAGTAGATGATTCTAATCCATATCATGCAGAAATAATAACTGCTAAGAACCCAGAAAAGCATTCCAGGCACGCTGACCGAAAACGTGCGAAATCAGAAAAGCCAAAAAAGACCTCTATGTCACTGATCACAGCCTTGTCACTCAGTCTGAATAATCTGATGACTAAAAAAACAAGAACTTTCTTAACTGCCTTTGCGGGCAGCATTGGTATCATCGGAATCGCTTTGATCCTTTCCCTGCAAAATGGTGTAGATGCTTATATTTCAAGTGTGGAGGAGGATACCCTTTCATCCTATCCGATCACCATTGAGCAGCAGTCTGTTGATCTGACCAGCATGATGTCCACCATGATGGAGTCACAGCGCGGTGATATCACGCATCTCATGGATAAGGTCTATTCCAGTAATATTATGATGAATATGCTTGAAAGCATGACCACAGAAATGCAGAACAACGACCTTACTGCATTTAAACAGTATCTGGAAAGTGATTCTTCAGAAATTGATGAGTATACGACCGCAATTCAATACGGTTATGATCTGGATCTTCAGGTATATAAAGCGGATACTTCCTCAGATATTGTAAGGGTAAACCCCAGTGATCTTGTGGATACCATAACAACAGGCATGGGAAGCGGAATGATGACCTCAGGTTTTGATGTGTGGAAGGAGCTGATCGATAATCAGTCTTCACTTGATTCAACTTATGAAGTTCTTGCCGGACGCTGGCCTGCTTCCTATAATGAAATTGTACTGATTGTAGATGAAAATAATGAAATCAGTGATATGGCACTTTATTCCCTTGGTTTAAAGGATTCTTCAGAAATTACCGATGCTATGACAAAGCTTGCCATGGGAGAAGAGGTGTCTCTTGATTCCGGTGAGTCCGCAAGCTTTACCTATGATGAAATCCTTGGTCTGACTTATAAGCTGGTAATAAATACAGATTATTTTCAAAAAGCAGAAAACGGATGGGTCAACAGACAGGACGACCTGTTAGCCATGAAAACACTGCTCGAAAATGCCGAGACCTTACAGGTCGTAGGAATTATGAAACCCTCCTCGGATTCACTATCAAGCTCTGAAACCGGCTCAGTCGGTTATACCAGTGCGCTCGTTGCGCATGTGATCGATAAAATCAGCCAGAGTGCTATCGTGACAGAACAGCTGGCTGACCCGGATACCGATGTTTTTACAGGTCTTCCCTTTGATGCGCAGGATGCAGCTGCGGCAGATGCACCGGCAGCCTTTGATACTTCCAACTTAAGCGATGAAGAAAAAGCATATCTTTCTTCTCTTTCAGAAGAAGAACTTGCTGCACTCATGGAAAGCTATGCGCAGTCGCAGCCGACAAGCTCTGAATCTACCTTTGAAGATAATATGGCACTGTTCGGTTATAACGATCCTGCCACACCAAGCACCATCAGCATTTACCCGATCGATTTTGCAGCCAAGGAGACAATAACCGATTTAATTAAAGAATATAATAATGAACAGCTTGCTTCCGGAAATGAAGCAGGCACCATCAGCTACACTGATCTGGTCGGTCTTTTGATGTCCTCTGTGACCACAATAATCAACGCAATCAGCTACATACTCATTGCTTTTGTTGCCATTTCGCTCGTTGTTTCTTCGATCATGATAGGAATTATCACCTACATATCTGTTCTGGAAAGAACAAAAGAGATTGGTATCCTGCGCAGCATCGGCGCCTCTAAGAAAGACATATCCAGTGTATTCAACGCTGAAACACTGATTGTCGGAATGACTGCAGGTATCATCGGAATCGGATTGACTCTGCTGCTTACCATTCCAATCAACCTGATCATCAAAGCACTGACAGACATCAGCGGGCTTTCTGCTCTTCCTGTTATCGGAGCCTTTGTACTGATCCTGTTAAGCACCCTTCTTACCCTGATCGCAGGCGTCATTCCTTCACGAATCGCAGCAAGAAAAGATCCTGTAGAAGCACTAAGGTCCGAGTAATGTATAAGGCCGTTTGTCAGCTATGGTAAATACCATAGCAATGACAAACGGCCTTTTTATAGTCATTTCATTTTGTCTTGCGCCATCGTCAGCTTCACATCATAATTACATGCAAGGTCAACCAGCATTTCTACTATCTTCTCCATTGACTGAATTGAAATATACTCATATTTCCCATGAAAATTAGCACCGCCTGTACAAAGATTCGGACAGGGCAGACCCATATAGGAAAGTCTGGCTCCATCCGTACCGCCACGGATCGGAATGATCCTTGGCACTATACCGTTTCTCTCCATTACTGCTTTTGCGTTAGCAATCAGGTGCATATGAGGTGCAATTTTTTCTGCCATGTTATAATACGTATCCGTAATTTCTGCTTTACAGGTCCCAAAACCATATTTCTTATTTATAAAGGCTGCCGCTGTTTCTACAAAAGACTTTTTGGCTTCCAGCTTTTTCAGGTCGTGGTCTCTTATGATATAATTCAGGACTGCATGCTCCACGCCGCCTTCCATTCTGCAGAGATGATAGAAACCTTCATATTTTTCGGTATATGAAGGATCTTCAGCCGCCGGCAGCATACTCTGGAATTCCATGCCGATCAAAAGTGCATTTTTCATTTTATTCTTTGCTGTTCCAGGATGCACACTGGTACCCTGTATGATGAGCTTTGCGGATGCAGCATTAAAGTTCTCGTATTCGATTTCTCCTAATTCTCCGCCGTCAATGGTGTAAGCGTATTCAGCACCGAAACCATTTACATCAAAAAAATCGACTCCTCTGCCAACCTCCTCATCCGGTGTGAACCCAATACATATAACTCCGTGTTCAATTTCCGGGTGGGCCAGAAGGTACTCTGCCATGGCCATGATCTCTGCAACGCCAGCTTTATCATCAGCCCCAAGCAAGGTTGTCCCATCGGTTACGATCAGATCGCTTCCTATATGATTGATCAGTTCCGGAAATTCTTTTACTGCCATTGTTATATCAGGGGTTTCATGCAGCAAAATATCCTTTCCGTCATAATTCTTAATGATCCTTGGTTTTACGCCTTCACCTGTTACTGCATTTGAAGTATCCATATGTGCTATAAAGCCAAGTGCCGGAAGCTCCTTACTGGTATTGCCCGGTATGGTGCCGTACACATAGCAATTCTCTGCAAGTCTCACATTGCTGATTCCGATTTCCTTCATCTCTTTAACCAGAAGATCTGCCAATTCCCACTGTACCTTTGTGCTCGGTACCTCTTCCTGTTCTTCTGCGGACCCTGTATTGATTTTTATATACCTAAGAAATCTTTCTACTACTGTGCTCATACCATATCCTCCCTTGATATACTTATTATACTTATTATGATGTGGGTGTCAAATAGTCCTCTTTCGTAAATTACGTGTCAATTTGCACAAAGACAGAAAAACGAATGCGCCTATGGAAATATAGTAGAGATTCTAATTCTCCTATGTTTTGTGCTAATTGACCTTGCTATAGCTGATATAGGGCTATTCGACCATAGCATCATCTTATTATTCTTCTACTCTGATATATTAATCCTGTGCTTCTTCCAGTCAGAAGAGTTCCTGCTAGAAATTGTGCTTTACCAGATATAAAAAACGACAGCTCCTGCAGCTTTTTTGAGGCATATGAACTGCCCTGTAAAGCATCTGGTTCAATTATATCAAATCAGATGTCTGCTGTCAGTGCGTTTTTCCAAATTGCTTTAATTTTGTGAACAAAATAATGAAGAGAAGTTTTTTTCTTGACAAAGCATTTTATGCGTGATATAGTTTTGCCATACAAAACTTACTGGAATTAGTTTTCCTAGTTATTTTCATTGGAGTGTAACTATCATGATGAACTTGTTTTCAAACGCAATCGTCATTAGCATTATTATTAGCATTATTAGCATTTACCTACTAGTCGTGGTGAATCAGATAATGCCATTTGGTGTGCGCATAAAAACAGGAAATCGGAAATGATACTCATAGATGGCGGCGAGCCACAAGTATAATGTGAAGTAATCAGACCCTGTTGTGTGTAAACACCACAGGGTTAATTTTTTGCAATCTGCTTTCACACTTCAACTTTAAATCACGCTACTAAAGTAAAGCAAAAAAATGACTGAAAATCATTCCATATGTCAAAAGAAAGGAGTATACTATGAATGGAGCTGAAATAATCGTTAATACACTGATCGAACAGGGTGTTGACTGCGTCTTTGGATATCCTGGAGGTTATGTCATAAAGATTTATGATGAGCTTTACAAGGCTTCTTCAAGGATCAAACATTATTTGACCTGTCACGAGCAGGGCGCCACTCATGCCGCAGACGGATATGCCAGAGCCACAGGCAAAACCGGTGTTGTTATAGCAACATCAGGTCCGGGTGCTACCAATCTTGTTACAGGTATCGCAACTGCATATCTTGATTCCACACCTCTTGTGGCAATCACAGGTAATGTTGCAATTCCGCAGATTGGACGGGACAGTTTTCAGGAGGTAGATATTTTCGGTGTCACCATGCCAATCACCAAACACAACTTCCTCGTCAAAGACATCTCCAAACTGGCTGACACACTGCGCACTGCTTTCCAGATTGCAAACGAAGGCAGACCAGGTCCTGTGCTGGTCGATATTCCAAAGGATATACAGGTCATGGAATATGGTTTTGAAGAAAAATCACGATACACGGCCGAGCGTGAAACTAATGTAACAGAAGCTTCCATAGCGGAAGCGGCCCAGATCATCAAAGATGCAAAGAAACCATTTCTCTATATCGGTGGCGGCGTTGTTGCATCTGACGCAGGCAAAGAGATCATTGAATTTGCAGAAATGATCGATGCTCCGATCGGCTCTACGATGATGGGACTGACGGCAGTACCGAATCATCTTCCTTATTATCTTGGAATGACCGGTATGCACGGCAGATTTGCAGCGACCAAAATGATGTACGCCGCAGATGTGATCATTGCAGTCGGTGTTCGTTTCTCCGATCGTGCCACAGGTAACATAGATGCCTATACACGAGGAAGGAAAATCATTCACATTGATATCGATCCGGCAGAAGTCGGAAAGAATATACAGGCCTACGCAGCGCTGATCGGCGATGTGAAGGAGGTCATGCAGATGCTGATCGCTGCTTCCGATAAGCAGACACGCCCCGACTGGGTCAAGGAAGTCGCTTCGATAAAAGCATCCAAATACAACAATGTAAAAATGTCAGATTCACATCTGAATCCTCAATATATTGTAGAAGAAGTGAACCGTCAGGTAGAAGACGACACATTGATTGCCACTGATGTCGGACAGCACCAGATGTGGGCTTCCCAATACTATAATTTCTCGTTGCCGCGAACCTTCCTGACATCCGGCGGACTGGGCACCATGGGCTTTGGTATGGGCGCATCCATCGGCGGCTGTATCGGTTCCGACAAGCGCCGAACTGTATTATTTACCGGTGACGGCAGTTTTCATATGAACTTTAACGAAATGGCTACTGCAGTTTCCAATGAACTTCCGATCATTGTTGTGGTATTCAATAACAATGTACTTGGTATGGTTCGTCAGTGGCAGACGCTGTTCTATGAGAAAAGGTATTCCAATACCGTGCTGAACCGCAGAACCAATTTTGTACAGTTGGCAGAAGCGCTCGGAGCAAAAGGCTTCCGCGCCGAGAGCTGTGAAGAGTTCAAAGAAGCATTTGCAAAAGCACTCACTCTTTCAACTCCCGTAATTATCGATGCAGTCATAAATAAAGATGAATCAGTACTTCCGATGATCGCTCCAGGCGGCACGGTCGAAGATATTATTATCAGAGGGGAGGACTAATCATGAATCAGGATACTTTTGTTATATCAGCCATCGTCAGTAACGAAGCAGGAACCCTGACCAGAGTTTCCGGACTGTTCTCCAGGCGAGGTTTTAATATCAGCAGTCTCTCTGTCGGAGAAACAGAGGATCCGCACATTTCAAGGATTACGCTTACCTCCTCCGGTGATGAAAAAATGAGAGAACAGATCATCAAACAGCTAAACAAGCTTCACGATGTAAAAGTCGTTGAACTTATGGATACTTCAAGAACAGTTTTGCGTGAGCTTCTCCTTGTGAAAGTGCAGGCAGACGCAAAAAAACGCAGTGAGATTTATGAAGCCGCGAATGTCTTTCGCGCAAAAGTCGTTGATCTTTCGCCCACATCCCTTACCATCGAGATCACAGGCGAATCATCAAAGCTGGATGCATTTATTGAATATATACACCCATTCGGAATCACAGAGCTGTGCCGTACAGGACTAACAGCAATGGGCCGCGGAGATTATATATTAAAAAATCAAACTATTTAGGAGGAAATGAGAAATGGCAACAATGTACTATGAAGCAGATTGTGACTTTAACGTATTGAAAGGAAAGACAGTGGCTGTCGTTGGATATGGAAGTCAGGGACATGCACATGCACTTAACTTGAAGGAAAGCGGAGCTAATGTGGTTGTCGGTCTTTACGAAGGTTCAAAATCAGCTGCTGCTGCAAAGGAAGCCGGCCTGACCGTTATGCTTACTGCAGATGCTGTGAAAGCTGCTGACCTTGTCATGATTCTTGTAAATGATGAAAAACAGCCTGACCTTTATGCAAAGGATATCGCACCAAACTTAAGCGCAGGCATGACACTTGCTTTTGCACACGGCTTCAACATTCATTACGGACAGATCGTTCCTCCTGCTGATATTGACGTTATCATGATCGCTCCGAAGGGACCCGGCCACACAGTAAGAAGCCAGTATCAGGAAGACAAAGGTGTTCCATGTCTGATCGCAGTTGCACAGGATGCTACCGGAAAAGCAAAAGAAACAGCACTTGCTTATGCAGCAGGCATCGGCGGTGCACGCGGCGGTATCTTGGAAACAACCTTCCGTGAAGAAACAGAAACTGACCTTTTTGGTGAGCAGGCTGTACTGTGCGGCGGTGTTTCCGCTCTTATGAAAGCTGGTTTTGATACTCTTGTTGAAGCTGGTTATCAGCCTGAAAACGCATACTTTGAGTGTGTGCATGAAATGAAGCTGATCGTCGACCTGATCTTCAAAGGCGGACTTTCCTATATGCGTTACTCCATCAGCGATACTGCAGAGTACGGTGACTATGTAACAGGAAGCCGCATCATTACAGAAGAGACCAAGAAAGAAATGAAGAAAGTTCTTTCCGAAATTCAGGATGGAACCTTCGCAAGAAACTGGATCCTTGAAAATAAAGCGAACCGTCCTTTCTTCAATGCTAAGAAACGTATCGAAGCCGGAAGCCTTGTTGAAAAGACCGGTGCAGAGCTTCGTGCGAAGATGAGCTGGCAGAAGAAATAATTCAGGGATAACATATCATTGAAGGAGGTAACAAAGTGGCTGAATCATCGAACAGATCAATGAATTCCGATAAAATCAAAAAGGGTGTTGAGCACGCTCCCCACCGTTCCCTGTTAAAGGCCTGCGGACTGACTGACAGCCAGATAAAAAAGCCGCTCATTGGTATTGTTAATTCCTTTACCGAAGTCGTTCCCGGTCATACACATCTTCCTCAGATCTCGCGCGCTGCTAAAGACGGTGTTCTTGCAGCAGGCGGCACCCCGCTTGAATTCAATACCATTGCAGTCTGCGATGGTATTGCCATGGGACATGACGGAATGCACTATTCCCTCTGTACCAGAGAGCTGATCGCCGACAGCATAGAATGTATGGTCAAGGCACACTGTTTTGACGGCCTGGTCTTCATTCCAAACTGTGACAAAATCGTTCCCGGCATGCTGTTAGCGGCAGTTCGTCTTAATCTTCCTTCTGTTTTTGTGTCCGGTGGTGCAATGCTCTCCCTGACTAATTCGGTCGGAACACCAATGGATCTGAATACTGTATTTGAAGCCATCGGTTCCGTAAAGAACGGTACCATGACCGAAGAAGAATTGAGCGAAATCGAATGTGATGCCTGCCCAAGCTGCGGCTCCTGTTCCGGTATGTTCACTGCCAATTCCATGAACTGTATCTGTGAAGCTTTGGGAATTGCACTTCCCGGTAACGGAACCATACCTGCTGTTTACTCAGACAGAATCAGACTTGCCAAAACAGCCGGAGAAAAGGTCATGGAGATGTTTGAAAAGAACATCCGCGCAAGAGATATTATCACTGCCAAATCCATTAAGAATGCATTTTCCATGGAAATGGCACTTGGGTGCTCCACCAATACCGTTCTTCATCTTGCAGCAGTCATGCATGAAGCCGGTGTAAAATTTGACCTTCATACCGTAAATGACATATGTAAAAAGGTTCCAAACCTATGCAAGCTTGCGCCGGCAGGACAGTATCATATTCAGGATCTTCACCAGGCCGGCGGCATTCAGGCCGTTATGGCAGAATTAACAAAGAAGAATCTGATTGATACCACACTTCCTACTGTCAATGGCTGCACGGTAGGTGAAAACCTTAAAAAAGCAGCTGTTACAAATTATAATGTGATCCATCCGATCGACCGGCCTTACTCGGCAACAGGCGGTGTAGCAGTCCTGTTTGGCAACATTGCAGAAAGTGGTGCTGTTGTCAAAAAATCTGCAGTAGCTGATTCCATGAGAAAGTTCACAGGATCTGCCAAAGTATTTGACAGCGAAGAAGAATCTGTTTCAGCTATTTACGCAGGTAAGATCCAAAAAGGTGATGTTGTTGTTATTCGCTATGAAGGACCTTCCGGCGGACCCGGCATGAGAGAAATGCTCTCTCCGACTTCAGCTCTTATGGGCATGGGGCTTGATACCGGTGTTGCACTGATAACAGACGGCAGATTTTCAGGTGCGACCAGAGGTGCTGCCATTGGGCATGTATCACCTGAGGCTGCACGCGGCGGCCTGATCGCATACATAAAAGACGGCGATCAGATTTCTATTGACATTCATAAACGCACCATTCAACTTGACGTATCAGATGAAGAGATCGAACAACGTAAAAAAATTATGACACTGAAAGCTCCAAAACAACTGACAGGTTATCTGAAACGCTATGCGAAGATGGTTTCCTCGGCAGATCAGGGAGCAGTTTTCGATTTTGATTAATCTGGTAACTTAAATCAATCATCTTTGTTCCAACACAGTAAAACCTAATCCTATACATCACGCGCTGCATAAAGACTGCTTTTAGCCGGCAAAAGCAGCGCGGTTTATGGAAGTTACCCAAAAATACAGCAAAAGTATAGTTTTTTAAGCCTAAAAAAGCAGAAATGGAGGAAACATGAAATTAGAAATATTTGATAGTACATTACGCGACGGCGCACAAAGTGAAGGTATTTCTTTTTCCGTTCAGGATAAATTAACCATAGTAAAAGCACTCGATGATTTTGGTGTCGCTTATATTGAAGCCGGTAATCCAGGTTCCAATCCAAAAGATATTGAATTCTTCGAAAGAGTATCGGAAATCGAATTGAAGAATGCCAAGCTATGTGCTTTCGGAAGTACAAGACGTAAATCACTTTCTGCCAAGGATGATGAAAATGTAATCTCTCTGCTGAAGGCGAAGACAGATACCGTAGCTATATTTGGCAAGTCATGGGATCTGCATGTAGAGAAAATACTTAATGCAACTCTGGAAGAAAACCTAGAACTGGTCGCAGACACCATTGCCTTTTTTAAAGAGAACAAAAAGGAAGTTATCTTTGATGCTGAGCATTTCTTCGATGGTTACAAAGCAAATGCGCCTTATGCCCTGCAGGTTCTGAAAGCTGCTGCAGACGCCGGGGCTGATGTCCTGTGTTTATGCGATACGAACGGCGGAACGATTCCTATGGATATATATAATATAACCAGAACAGTCGCAGAGACCTTCCAAAACCTTCGTATCGGCATTCACTGCCATAATGATATCGGTTGTGCCGTTGCTTCATCCATGTTAGCGGTAGATGCCGGTGCCTGTCATGTGCAGGGAACCTTCCTTGGTATAGGCGAACGAATCGGAAATGCTGACCTTAGCGTCCAGATTCCAAACTGCCAGCTTAAGAAAAACATGCCTTGTATCTTAGGTAATATAGCAGATCTTACAGAAACAGCCATTCTCTTATCAGAGACATCCAACATTGCACTTCCGTCCAACAAGCCTTATACAGGCTCAAGTGCTTTTGCACACAAAGGCGGAATGCACATTGATGGCGTAACTAAAATTACTTCCTCTTTTGAACATATTAATCCGGAGCTTGTCGGTAACAAGCGCAGGTTCTTAATGAGTGAAGTAGCCGGAAGATCCATGATTCTGGCAAAGCTGGCTACAATAGCACCCGAGCTCAAAAAAGACTCTCCGGAGACTGCTGAAATCGTAAAACGATTAAAGGAACTCGAACACGAAGGATATCAGTTCGAATCGGCAGATGCAAGCTTTGAGTTAATGGTTCTCGATGTCCTCGGTGAATTCAAACCGCATTTTGAACTTAGCATGTATAAGACGAATGGAGAATATCCATCGGCCGATGGTGAGAATACAGCATCTGCCCTTATTAAGATCAAAGTCGACGGCAAAGACGAAGTAACCGCCTCCGTCGGTAACGGACCGGTTCATGCACTTGACTTGGCACTTCGAAAAGCACTTTGTGTATTCTATCCGGAACTTGAAAAAGTAAGACTGACCGATTATAAGGTTCGTGTTCTTACTTCCGAACATACAACAGACTCAACGGTTCGTGTTTTGATCGAGAGCACAGACGGAGAACACGTATGGACGACCGTTGGTGTATCCACCGATATTATTGCCGCAAGCTGGGAAGCGCTTGTGGATTCACTGGAATATATCTTATACAAAGAAAGCAAATATATAGTATAAAACGAAATGAAATTACGTTTATACGAAATGTTTTCATTCTTTTTCATTCCTTTTCATTTGCAGTGCAAATATTATTTCTATATTATCGGTAAATGAAGCAACGTAATGAAACAAAAAGTTACGTATTGAAACAAAAAGCAACTTATATAGAAAATCAATCCAAAGAAAGCGGGGAATAATCCATGGGAATGACAATGACACAAAAAATACTTGCCGCCCACTGTGGCAAAGACACACTGACGGCTGGTGATATGATCATGGCTAACGTCGATCTGGTTCTCGGTAATGACGTTACCACTCCAGTTGCAATCAATGAATTTAACAAATCCGGCTGTGACTGTGTATTCCACAAAGACAAGATTGCAATGGTACTTGACCATTTTACTCCGAACAAAGACATCAAGTCAGCAGAACACTCCAAACAGGTTCGTGAATTTGCTGCCGAAAAAGAAATCACGAATTTCTTTGATGTAGGGGAAATGGGTGTTGAGCATGCACTGCTTCCGGAAAAAGGTCTTGTCGTCTGCGGCGACCTGGTCATCGGTGCTGACAGTCACACCTGTACCTACGGAGCTCTTGGCGCATTTTCCACCGGCGTTGGTTCTACCGATATGGCTGCCGGTATGGCGACCGGAAAAGTATGGCTTAAAGTTCCTTCTGCCATTAAATTCAACCTGACCGGGTCTCTTCGTAAAAATGTATCCGGAAAAGATGTAATCCTTACCATTATCGGACAGATCGGTGTTGACGGAGCATTGTACCGCTCCATGGAGTTTACCGGTGACGGTGTTGCAAATCTTACCATCGATGATCGTCTCTGTATCTGTAACATGGCAATTGAAGCAGGCGCAAAGAACGGAATCTTCCCGGTTGATGATGTAACGCTTGATTATGTAAAAGAACACAGCACAAAAGTACCGGTTGTTTACGCTGCCGATGAGGATGCCACATACGATCAGGTCATCGAAATCGACCTTGCAAAGATCGAACCTGTCGTTGCTTTCCCTCATCTTCCTGAGAATGTTAAGACTTTCAGCGAAATCGGTGATATCAAGATCGACCAGGTCGTGATCGGTTCCTGTACGAACGGAAGACTCTCCGACTTCGTAGCCGCTGCAAAGATCATGGAAGGCAAAAAGATTGCAAAGGGAATCCGTGTCATGATCATTCCTGCAACACAGAAGATCTATATGGACTGTCTTAAACTGGGACTTATCGAACAATTCATTGAAGCCGGCTGTGCAGTTTCCACACCTACCTGCGGACCTTGTCTTGGCGGTCATATGGGTATCCTGGCAAAAGGGGAACGCTGCGTTGCCACCACGAACCGTAACTTTGTAGGCCGTATGGGTGATCCAAAGAGTGAAGTATACCTTGCAAGCCCTGAAACTGCAGCCGCTTGTGCACTTACCGGTAAAATCACATCACCGGATACCATCTAATTGAAAGGAGAATCCCTATGAGCATTACAGGAACGGTAATAAAATATCAGGATAATGTCGATACCGACGTTATCATCCCGGCAAGATACTTGAACACTGCAGACCCGAAAGAACTTGCAAAGCACTGCATGGAAGATCTTGATAAAGATTTCGTTACAAAAGTAAAAACAGGTGACATCATGGTTGCCGGCAACAATTTTGGATGTGGATCCTCCAGAGAACATGCACCGATCGCTATCAAAGAATCCGGTATTGCCTGCATTATTGCCAAAAGTTTTGCACGTATCTTCTACCGCAACGCGATCAACATCGGTCTTCCGATCATTGAAGTTGATACCGATATTGCGGACAAAGATGAAATCGAAGTAGACTTCTCTGCCGGTACCATTGTGAATAAGACACAGAATAAATCCTATGAATTCAAACCATTTCCACCATTCTTGCAGAATATCATTTCTGCCGGCGGATTACTGAATTCCTTAAAAGAGGAAGGAGCTACCAATGCATAAGACCATCGCTTTGATTAAAGGTGACGGAATCGGTCCTGAAATCGTTGATTCAGCGGTAGAAGTCCTTCATGTCATCGAAAAAAAATACGGTCACTCCTTTGATTTCGTTGAAGTAGCAGCCGGCGGAAATGCCATTGACCTTACCGGCGAACCACTTCCCAAGGAATCTATGGATGCCTGCTTAAACAGTGACAGTGTTCTTCTGGGTGCTGTCGGCGGACCGAAGTGGGATACCCTTCCCGGACATCTTCGTCCGGAACGCGCTTTACTCGGCATAAGAAAAGGCATGGGACTCTATGCGAACTTACGTCCGGTAAAACTGTTCCCTGCTTTAAAGGGAGCTTCTCCGCTCCGTGCCGACCTGATCGATAAAGGATTTGACATTCTGATCGTTCGTGAGCTGACCGGCGGTATCTACTTTGGTGAAAGAGGCAGATCCCAGGGTCCTGACGGCGAAGAAGCATTTGATACTGAAAAATACAGCGTAAAAGAAATCCGTCGTATCGGTAAGATCGCATTTGATACCGCTATGCTTCGTGGGAAAAAAGTCTGCAGCGTTGATAAGGCAAATGTTCTTGAAAGTTCCAGACTCTGGCGTGAAGTGATGCATGAACTTGCAAAAGAATACCCGGACGTTGAATACAAAGATGTTCTTGTTGATAATGCAGCAATGCAGCTGATCTCCAATCCTTCTCAGTTTGACGTAATTGTTACCAGCAATATGTTCGGTGATATTTTATCCGATGAAGCTTCCCAGTTAACAGGATCCATCGGTATGCTGGCTTCCGCTTCTCTTGGAGAAGGAACCAGAGGTATGTATGAACCAATCCACGGCTCTGCACCGGATATTGCCGGTACCAATGCCGCGAACCCAATCGCAACCATCCTCTCTGTCGCTATGATGCTACGACTATCCTTTGGTATGGAAGAAGAAGCAGACTGTATCGAAGCAGCTGTTTCCAAAGTCCTAGAAAAAGGCACACGTACCAGAGACATTGCAAAAGGATCTGATTCTTTTGTTAGCTGCACAGAGATGACAGAAAGCATTGTAGCAGAAATGTAAAACTTCATCCCTGTCAGTAAACTTTATGTACTGTTTTGAACTTATTAATCTCAGATCACTGAAAACTTTTGAAGCAGTACATATGCTTAAAGCAAGCTGACGCCCGAATGCCGGGCACATTATAGAATGGGGGATCATTATATGAAAAATGTTAATAAATACACGAAAAGCTTTTTTATGCCGCCGGTCAAAACATTGAAATGGACTGAAAAAGATTCCATTGAAAAAGCGCCGATCTGGTGCAGTGTCGATCTTCGCGATGGAAATCAGTCCCTGATCATCCCAATGAGCCTGGATGAAAAATTAGAGTTTTTCCAATATCTTGTCAAGGTTGGTTTCAAAGAAATAGAAATCGGATTTCCTGCTGCTTCCGATACAGAGTATGCTTTCTGCCGTGCACTGATCGAAGGAAAACTGATTCCTGATGATGTTACCATTCAGGTTCTGACACAGTCCCGCGAGCATATTATCAAAAAAACTTTTGAAGCACTTGAAGGTGCACACAGTGCAATCGTACATCTGTACAACTCAACTTCTGTTGCACAGCGTGAACAGGTATTCCGAAAGAGCAAAGAAGAAATCAT
>QKDK01000050.1 GCA_003252135.1 Clostridia bacterium | reverse complement strand
AAAACGATTAGTATTACTTTTGAAACGCAAAAATTATTATATACGATGGCTTACTAAAATGCAAGTACTTTTTCTATTTTTTTGATCATTTGATATAATTCAGTTCAAAGGAGAACCCATGTCTCAGAAAGAAACATTAAAAAACCATTTACGCTCACTGAAATTTACCAAAAAGAAGAAAAAAACACCTTATGACGACTCGCCACTGCATGTTCGTATGTTCTTTGACTCCGATCATGACGCTGTACATGACGCTGAGCATGACGCTGTACATGATTCTGATCATGTTTCTGATAGGCCAAAAGATTCTGATAGAGCCAGTCATGAGCATTCTGATATGTATGATGAAGACGACATCTTTGCATCTTTGAATGGATCCAATAAAAAGGAACATTATCGATTTGAGGCAAACCGCAGGTATTTTACCATCTGTGTATACGCTTTTTTCTTTGTGGTCGCCTCTGCACTTGCCATTTTCTCAATAACAAAGATGTCCGCCATACGAGATGCAATTTCTCATTTTCTGGTCATAATGTCACCTTTTATAATGGGCATCTTTATTGCTTTCCTTGTTAATCCTCTGGTACGACAGCTGGATGCTGTTCTATTTAAAAAAATATTACGTCTTGCCAGCGCAAAGGCGAGAAGGATACTTTCTATTTTTCTGGCTTATATCCTGGTCATCGGCACTATCACCATGGTTTTTTTATATGTCGTGCCACAGCTTGCAGAAAGCCTTTCTGAGCTTTCATCGCTGTATGACGGAAAAGATGCAGGTGCGATCCTTGACAGCATTACGAACACTCTCAATAAACTGGAAGCTTACCTTCCTGCGAATTATTCCTCGACCATTAGTGAAAAAATCAGTTCCCTGCTGCCGGAAATCATCGCTTATCTGTCCAATATCATTACCGGACTGCTTCCGTTGTTAATTAACTTTTCCATGTCTGTTGCAAAATTCGCGCTGAACCTGCTTCTTTCCATTGCCATCTCGATCTATATTCTTTATGATCTTCGCAAACTTAACAAGCTGCTGCTTAGGCTTACCTATTCTGTCCTGCCGATTGGCCGGGCGAACAGTCTGTCCCATACTGTGAAGGAATGCGGCAATATATTTGGCAACTTTATCGTCGGAAAATCGATTGATTCATTGATTATAGGACTTCTTTGCTTTATTATCCTGAAGATCTTTGATTTCCCGTACGCCCTGCTTGTCAGTGTCATTGTTGGTATTACCAACATGATACCTTACTTTGGTCCATTTATAGGTGCAATTCCGGGTATTCTTCTATATCTGTTCACCGGTTTTATGGATGCTCTTGGATTTGGTATCATCATATTGATACTGCAGCAATTTGACGGCTGGGTGCTTGGTCCGAAGATTCTTGGCGATTCCACAGGCTTATCACCGATCTGGGTCATTTTTGCCATTATTGTCGGCGGTGCTTATGCCGGTGTACTTGGTATGTTTCTTGGCGTGCCGGTGGTTGCAGTAATCGCGTATCTGTCAGACAGATTTATCGTAGAACGGTTAAAGAAAAAGAAACTGGATATCTCATAGAGATTCCAGTTTCTTAACCAATACATCCTTTGGCAGTGCACCGATTACTTTATCAACAACAATTCCCTTTTTCAAAAAACATAAGGTCGGAATGGACATTATCCCAAATTTTGATGCTGTATTCGGAGATTCATCAACATTCAGTTTCCCGATGATCACTTTGCCTTCGTATTGTCTTGCAAGCTCTTCAATAATGGGTGCCATCATTTTACAGGGCCCGCACCAGTCAGCATAAAAATCGATCACTACCGGCAAGGCTGCCTGCATTGCTTCTGTTTCAAAGTTCTCGTCTGTAAAAATCTTTGCCATATCTTACCCTCCTTGTTTGTTAGCGATATGCTTCCAGGCGGTAAATCGGATTTCCCAGGGCAGAAAATTTTTCTTCATATTCTGTCATAATATTGCCTGCGGCATATTCGCTCTGATGAAGATTGCGAGTGACCCTCTGCAGTTTCCAGCCGGCTTCTTCTGCCTGCTGCAGAGAAAAATCAAACAGTGCTTCGTTGTCTGTTTTCATGGCAACGAACCCTGTTTTGGTAATGATTTTGTCGTACCGGCCAAAATACTCTTTAGCCGTTAATCTACGTTTTGAATGTCTGTCTTTTGGCCATGGATCTGAAAAATTCAGATATACTCTGTCAACTTCGCCTTCTGAAAAATAATCACAAAGGTTCTTTGCATCAACAAGAAGATAAATCAGATTCGGAATCTCCTGTTCATCTCTTTTGGTTAATGCTCTGATCAGAACACTGGCATATTTTTCAATTCCGATATAATTAATTGTTGGATTTTGTTTTGCAAGTTCTGTGATGAATTGTCCTTTTCCCATACCTATCTCAATATGAATGGGCTGCTCCTTTTCAAAACAGCTCTGCCAGTTTCCTTTTTTTGTCTCAGGCTCCTGAACCACAAATCTGCTCAGTGCAACAGCTTCCTTTGCTCCGGTAACATTTCTAAGTCTCATATCAAAAAGAACCCCTTCAATTATAAAGTCGTTGGAAGATGATATCTCATCAGCTCCTGACAGGTACTGCTGATTTCAAGTGCGTCTACTGTCGTACGAAGAGGTCTTGCAAAAACGGTAGGAAAATCAATCTCGTCCAGTTCCGGTCTGATCGGATTCGTCAGCTTTTCTGCTTCCAAAGAAAAGTCAGCATTGTTATTGTCACCGCCTCTGGCATCGAGACGGAACCATTTGTTCAGTGAGTGAAAGAAAACAACATTTAATCCGTGAAGAAAATACTCACTTTCCGAAACAGTAGAAAGCTTGATCCGCTGATAGCAGAATCCAACGGGAAAGCCTTCATGTCGAAGAAGTGCGGCAAGAAGCATTGCTTTTGAGTAGCAGGTGCCTTCTCCGTAGAGAAGAGCCTCTGTAGCTGTTTTTGTAACTTTATCGCTGTTACAGTCCCATGAATGTCTGATTTCATTGCGTACAAAATAATATGCTGCTTTCGCTTTATCTATCTCCGAATTCAGATGTCCCATCAATTCCTTTGCCTTTTCATCGATTGCCGGATGCATAAAATCGACCTGTTTTGAAGCTGCCATGAATTCAGCCATGTTGTTTTCATCAAATATAAATTCCATGAAAATACCCCTTCCGTGTAATCTGGTCACAGTATGTTATATTAATAATAAAGAAGATATTGCTCTGCTGTTTCTTCTGCAACATATTATACCTTACGTCCCCCAGAATAACAATCCTATTTTCTCAAATTCCTTGTGTTTTACAGAATGGTACTATATAATAATTTTTGAATTTATCAAAAAATACTCGTCTGTCTGCAGCAGAACAGGGGGAAGTATGAATCTGTATGACAAATTGATTTCCTATCGTGATTCTGATTACTGCCCCATGCATATGCCGGGGCATAAAAGAAATCCCGCTTTTTCAATGACAGATCCCTATCAGATCGACATAACCGAGATCGATGGCTTTGATGACCTTTCGCATGCTGACGGAATTCTATACGATCTGATGAAAGAAGCCGCCAGCCTCTATGGTGCAAAACAGACATTTCTATCCGTAAATGGCAGTACGCTCGGTATTCTGGCAGGTATCAGTGCCTGTACCGTGAGAGGTGACACCATCCTGATTGCACGAAATGCACACCAGTCAGTTTATCATGCCGCTTATCTTCGCGGCCTTATTACAGAATACATTCTTCCGGAATTTATGAGTCCTGCAATCTGTAAAGCATTGACCCTGCAGGATATTCAGGCAGCGGTTGACAGACATCCGCATGCTGCGCTTGTCGTTTTGGTTTCCCCGACCTATGAAGGTCTTCATGCACAGCTGCCTGATATCTACTCCTATCTTCATAAAAAAGGTATCAAATTGCTGGTCGATCAGGCTCACGGTGCACATCTTGGCTTCCATCCATTTTATCCCGGAAGTGCTGCGGCGTATGCCGATCTTGTTGTTATGAGCCTGCATAAAACACTGCCGGCTCTGACGCAGACCGCTCTGATTCATGTATATGGCGAGGCAGTACAAACAGACAGGCTGGCACATTTTATCAGTATGTATCAGACCAGCAGTCCGTCCTATGTACTGCTGTCCAGTATCAGTCAGTGTCTTTCCTTCCTGAAAAATAACGGTCAGGAATATTTTGATGCCTTGGAGCGTTCTCTGAAACTTTTTGAAAAAAAGGTGCAGACGCTGACTCATTTTACCCTGATGAACCTGCCTGTACAAAAAAAGGATCCCGGAAAGCTTGTGCTGTCCTGGAAAAAGGAAGGTGTTTTTGGACAGGAGCTGAGCAACCTGCTGATTGAGCGTTTTCATATACAGCCAGAGCTATGCTCCAGGGACTATATTCTGTGCATGGCTACTGTTGGTGATACCACATCTTCTATTGACCGATTATATAATGCTCTGGCACAGCTTGATTTAGAGTGGTGCCGTGAAAAAGATAATAAAAGGACAGCTTCAGAAAAATCCGTTTCTGACTCAGCTCCTGGTCCTTTTCTCCTTCCTGTTTCTCTTCCGCAAAAAAAGTACGATGCTTTTGAAACAGAAGAGATGCCCTTTGAATGGATACCTATATCAGACTGTGCTGACCGCATCTGCGCTTCCTTTATTACATTATATCCGCCTGGAATCCCCTTTGTTATACCCGGTGAGTGTATCAGTGCCGCGATGAAGGAACAGCTCCTTCTAGCTGTAAGTCTCCGTTATCACATCAAGGGAATCAAGACTGCAGATCAGCCAAAAATCCAGGTCCTGCAATAGTACACGAATCGCCCAAAGCAGTGCATCATTCGTAAAATGAAAAATTTAGGAGAATATTACATGGGTAAAATATTTGCAATCATCGGAAAAAGTGCCACCGGGAAAGACACCCTTTTCAAAAAGCTGATTTCTGCACCGGAGCTTTCCCTGCAGACCTTTGTCACATATACCACAAGACCGATCCGTTCCGGCGAGACAGAGGGCATGGAGTATTTTTTTTCGACCAAAGAGCTGCTTGCCAAGTGGCAGGAGGAGGGGCGTGTCATTGAATGCCGTTCCTACCAGACAATGCACGGTATCTGGGATTATTTTACTGTTGATGATGGTCAGATCGACCTCTCCCGCTCAGATTATCTGGTCATCATGACCCTGGAGGGTTATCGGCAGTTCTTATCCTTTTTTCCTAAGGGCTCCGTTGTTCCTCTTTATATTGATGTGGATCCCGGTATTCGTCTGCAGCGTGCACTGACCAGAGAAAGACACCAGGAAGATCCAAAGTATTCAGAGATGTGCCGAAGATTTCTCGCTGACGAAGAGGATTTTTGCGAGGATAACATTTCCAGTCTCGGAATTACCAAAAGATACAGGAATCATCAGCTTTCATCCTGTCTTCAGGTGCTGACGCGCGATATTAAGAAATATAAAGACCAGCCATAGAGTAAAAAGACTGTATTTCCATATCTTTTTATGCTATAATATCAAGTAAAGCTACGGATTTTGCCTTGCGTTTCAAGTAAGGAGGGCCTTATGGATATAAAGATTAATGCTGCGCAGAACGTGAATCAGGCAGAACAAAAAGCACCCGTCAAACCAACGGATGATTCTTTCAAGTTTACACTGATCAGTAACATTGAAGAACAGGAGCTGCAGGCCAGACTGACTCTTCTTATGGAAGATATCACGCAGCAGGGAAAACGTTTAAAGAAACACATGGATATTCGGGATATGAAGCAGTATCGTGAACTGGTCAAAAGCTTCTTGAACGAAGTTGTATCCAGATCTCATAAATTCAACCGCGAGAATTTTCTTGATCGGCGCGGCAGACATCGTGTATATGGGATGATTCGTCTGATCGACAAAAATCTTGATGAGCTGGCTGCTGCATTGATCGAAGATGAAAAGGATGCACTGGTCATTCTTGCTAAAATCGACGAAATAAGAGGTATGCTTCTCGATTTACTGACATGACCGTGCCATAATAGGAAATCAAACAGCAGAAAGGCAGATCGCCATGCAGGGATTCAAATCCATAATCGGACATTTGACAATCATTGATCACCTACAGCAAGCCATTCGCCTTGGTAAGGTTTCGCATGCTTATATTTTCAGCGGTGAAGCCGGAATGGGCAGACAGACACTTGCCAGGGCTTTTGCTGCTTCACTTCAATGTGAAAAGGAAGGCATTGATGCTTGCGGACATTGTAAATCCTGCCTGCAGGCTGCTTCCAATAATCATCCAGACATCCGCTATATCACGCACGAAAAAGCAAGTCTTGGTGTCGATGATATCCGGACCCAGCTTAATAACGACATTTATATAAAGCCTTACAGCGGAAAGTATAAAATATATATTATTCCTGATGCAGAAAAGATGACTGAACAGGCTCAGAACGCTCTTTTGAAAACACTGGAGGAGCCGCCCTCCTATGCTGTGATTCTGCTCTTGACCACCAACATCAATGCTTTCCTTGGCACAGTTTTATCTCGCTGTATTGCCCTTTCGCTTAAGCCTGTCGACAAGCAGGACATAAAAAAATATCTGATGGAACAGTGTTTGATACCGGACTACCAGGCAACTCTTGGAGCTGAGTTTTCCTTTGGAAATATCGGAAGAGCGATTGCCTATGCGACCGGCGAACAGTTTCAGGAATTAAAAGATTCCTTTCTTCACCTAATGAAATATCTGGATGAGATGGATACACAGGAAATTGTTCAGTCCATTCGCATTTTCACGGATAATAAGGATCAAATTGATGATTTCTTTGAGCTTTTGCTCCTCTGGTTTCGCGATGTACTCCTTTATAAAGCTGCGAAGGATGTCAATTCTCTTTTATTTTCAAAAGAATTAACAGAATTGATGCATTATGCAAAATTGCGCTCCTTTGAGCAGATCGAGGCAATTCTGCTGGCCATCGACAAAGCAAAAGTCAGGCTCGCCGCAAATGCAAATCCCGAAATTGTCATAGAATTACTTGTTCTTACCATAAAAGAAACTTAAAACAGAAAGGATACATTATATGATAACAATAATCGGAGTACGGTTTCGCCGTGCCGGTAAGATTTACTATTTTGAACCAGCAGGTTTCGAAATTCATCAGGGTGATCACGTTATTGTCGAAACAGCGCGCGGTGTTGAATACGGAGCTGTTGTATTATCCCCAAGAGAAGTTCCTGACGATAAAGTCATACAGCCGTTAAAACCGGTCATTCGCCTGGCAACACCGGAAGATGACTTTATCGAACAAAAGAACAAGGAAAAGGAAAAGGATGCTTTTCATATCTGCCAGGAGAAAATACTCAAGCATGGTCTTGATATGAAGCTCCTTGACTGCGAATACACCTTTGATAATAACAAAGTTCTTTTTTATTTTACTGCTGACGGAAGGATCGACTTTAGGGAACTGGTAAAAGATCTTGCTGCGGTTTTTAAAACACGTATCGAGCTTCGCCAGATCGGTGTCAGAGACGAGACCAAGATTATCGGCGGTGTTGGTATTTGCGGCAGACCGCTTTGCTGTTACACTCATTTATCAGAGTTCATGCCTGTTTCTATCAAGATGGCAAAAGAGCAGAATCTGTCCCTGAATCCTACCAAAATCTCCGGTGTCTGCGGGCGGCTTATGTGCTGTCTCAAACATGAGGAAGAAGCATATGAAGAGCTGAACAGCCGCCTTCCTAATATAGGTGATTTCGTTACGACCCATGATGGTCTTCGTGGTGAAGTCAGCAGTGTAAGTGTACTCAAGCAGCTTGTCAAGGTTATCGTGGTTCTTGAAGATGACGTTAAGGAAGTACGTGAATTCAAGGTGACTGACCTGAGATTTAAGCCAAAACGCAAAAAAGAACGTGTCAAGATAGATGATGAGCTTCGTGAGCTTGAAATGCTCGAACATAGTGATAATAAACATCTGGATTAATTTCTGAAAGGATTATTATGCAAGAAACATCCGAATTGCGGGAACATTTTGACCTGCTCCCTGGTGAACGGCTGGATGACCTGCAGCGAAACCACTTGCAGATTATACAAAATCCGGAGCGTTTCTGTTTTGGGATGGATGCGGTTCTCTTATCCGGTTTTGCACAGGTTCGCTCCGGCGATGAAGTCCTCGACCTTGGAACAGGCACCGGCATCATACCGATTCTTTTGGAAGCAAAAACAAAGGGCAGACATTTTACCGGCCTTGAGATCCAGGAAGAAAGTGCTGCCATGGCACGAAGAAGTATACTTCTCAATCATCAGCAGGATAAAATCAATATTGTAACAGGGGATATCAAAGAGGCCTCTGTTCTTTTTGGTACTTCTTCTTTTTCAGTGGTAACTTCCAATCCGCCTTATATGATTGCTGAGCATGGACTGAAAAACCCTTCCTATACCAGAGCTGTCGCAAGACATGAGGTTTTATGTACCCTGGATGATGTCGTCCGTGAGACCTCACGTCTGCTGAAACCAAATGGACATTTCTATATGGTTCACCGCCCCTTTCGTCTGGCCGAAATCATTTGTACACTTTCCATGCACCGTCTCGAATTAAAGAGGCTCCGTATGGTTTATCCGTATGTAGATAAAGAGCCGAACATGGTGCTTCTCGAGGCTGTCAAATATGCAAAGCCCCGCGTGACCGTTGATCCGCCGCTCATTATCTGGAAGTCACCAAATGAATATACCGATGAAATGAAGAACGATTATGGTTATTAAAGATTGGAGTCATTATGCCCGGAATTTTGTATTTATGTGCAACACCTATAGGTAATCTGGAGGACATTACCCTGCGTGTTTTACGAATATTGCAGGAAGTCGATCTGATAGCCGCAGAGGATACCAGAAACAGTATCAAACTGCTGAACCATTATAATATATCAACTCCCATGACCAGCTATCATGAGCACAATAAAATTGAAAAAGGCAGGCTGCTGATCGAACGGCTTCAAAAGGGAGAGAATATAGCCTTGATTTCTGATGCCGGTACACCTGCTATCTCTGATCCCGGGGAGGAGCTTGTCTCTATGGCTTATGAGAGCAAAATCACTGTTACTTCACTTCCCGGTGCATGTGCTTGTGTTACTGCTCTGACCATATCAGGGCTTCCAACCAGGCGTTTTTTATTTGAAGCTTTTCTTCCTACCGACAAGATAAAAAGAAAAGCCATTCTAGCCTCTCTGGCCAATGAAACAAGAACTATGATCTTATATGAAGCGCCGCATCGTCTTGCTAAGACACTTCATGAGCTGTCAACTGTCTTTGAGGAGAGCAGACGAGTCAGTGTCTGCCGTGAATTATCAAAAAAACACGAAACTGTATTCTTAACAACGCTGAAAGAAGCTTGTTCTTATTATGATGAGAATGAAGCTCGGGGCGAATGCATTATATTAATTGATGGTCAGACGATACAGCAGCTGGAAACAAAAGAACGGGAAAAATGGGCCTTTTTGTCACTGACAGAACATCTTGACCAGTATATTAATGGTGGTATGGATAAAAAGGAAGCCATGAAAGCTGTCGCACTTGACCGCGGAATATCAAAAAGGGATGTATATCAGTCTCTGCTGAACAAAGAAAAAGAGCAGCAATAGTATATTACTATGCTGCTCCATTCTTACAATAACCGTGCCCTATCGGTTATTACTTTTCAATAATTCCTGCTAACTTTGCAAGTTCCATGATTGTTTTCTTGGAGATCTTCTTTCCATGATAATCAATCAATTCTTCTCTGGAACCGCTAAAAATATCAGCTGGTTCATACTTTTGAAGAATTATTTTTTCTTCTTCAACGTAGATTTCCAATGGATCTCTTTCTTCAACGCCAAGCGTTCTTCTGAGTTCAATTGGGAGGGTAATACGGCCAAGTTCGTCGAGCTTTCTAACAATGCCTGTGCTTTTCATGATGATTGCCCCTTTCTATTTTGGTTTTTAGCTATCCGAGACTATATGTTCACATAACGTGTTAATGTGGTAAATCTTCGGATGTTTTGTAAAAATATGCATCCACGTGTAACTTTAAAATACCATAAATCCTCAAATAAGTCAAGTTTTTTCTCAATATTTCCTGTTCGTGGTTGCAAAAACAAGTTAAATATGTGATAATAATTAATATATTATCAGAAAGGTTGAATATAATATGTCTATTTCACAAAACGAAAACAACGAAGAGTCTGTATCTCACACAATCGAATCCACAGATGAGGAAATTTCAAACTTATCAATGGCTGACTATGAGGATCTTATTTCCCAGTCCTTCACAAAACATGAAGTCGGTTCTCTTCTTACAGGAACCGTAATCGGGGTATCAGATACCGAAATTATACTGGATTTACGAAGCTATTCCGAAGGAATTATCCCTGCAAATGAGATGAGCAATGACCCCCGCTTTTCACTAAAAGCCGATGTCACCATAGGCGATGCAATCACTGCTCTTGTCCTTGGTGAAACAAAGGAAGGTGCCATCCTGCTTTCAAAGAAACAGGCAGAGGATCAGCTCTCCTGGGCAGAATTGAAAAAGCTCATGGATCATAGAACAGTTGTAACAGTTAAACCGGCTGAAGCAGTGAACAGCGGCGTAGTAACCTATTTACTCGGCATACGGGCGTTTATACCTGCTTCACAGCTTTCCTCAGTTTATGTGGAAGATGTTGCTTCTTTTCTTCACAAGGACATTGAAGTTCTGGTCATTACCGTAGAGGAAGCAAATAAAAAGCTTGTTCTTTCTGCAAAAGAACATTTGCGTGATAAAGAAGAGGAGAACCGTGTACAGCGTATAAATCGATTGATCCCCGGTACCATTGTGACTGGAACAGTCGATAAACTTATGCCTTTTGGTGCTTTTATTTCGCTTGGCAATGGACTATCTGGTCTTGTTCATATTTCACAGATCAGTGAAAAAAGGATCAAATCTCCTGGTGAAATCTTAAAAGTCGGAGAACAGGTAACTGTTAAGCTTCTTTCGGTCAAAGATGGCAAGATCAGTCTTAGTATCAAGGCAGTGACAGAAGAAACCGCCAAAGAAGCAGAGGATACTTTAGAAGAAGCTCCTTTTGAGTATTCCTCAGGTGAATCTGTTTCAACTGGGTTAGGTTCTCTGCTGTCAAAGTTCAAGCTACAATAAAGATAGCGATATCAACTGTAATCAATCTGGTCAAACATTTTACTGTAAAACCCTGCAATGCTCAGGTCTATGGCAAAGATAAAAGATCTTACCACAGGTTCAGAAGACTGCAGGGTTGTATATTCACTGGCGGTTACTTTTTGCAGTTACATTTTGTTATTACTTTTTTGCTATTACCTTTTGCTATTACTTCTCACTATTACTTTTTTGCTTTTCTTTTTCCAAATACAAAAGCGTTCTCGGGAAATGGTATCTTGTCATTTACTTCCTGCCTGGGCGCTTCTTTTTTTATAACTTCTTTGGCTGATACATGTTCTGATGAATCTACGATTTCATGTATTGTCGCGAGAACATCAATGGTATCTGAATCATCCTCTTCTGTTTCATAGCTTTCATATGTCATTGTACCGAACCGCTTGATTTCTTCGTTGATGGACAGCATCTTCTGATCCAAAAATCCGACAATATCTGCACATTCCTTCAGCTCCCTCTGGATGTGAGCCGGAGCATTTCCTTCAAACTTATAATATATCTTATGTTCCAGACTAGCCCAGAAATCCATGGCAATCGTACGGATCTGAATCTCGACTTTTGTTTCGATCACTTCGCTTGAGAGTGCAATCGGTATAGATGCTATCATGTGATAACTGGTATAACCATTATCCTTCGGTTCTTTGATATAATCCTTAATTCGAAGAACCCGGACATCCTTTTGTGATGCCAGCAGATCTGCAATTCTGTATATATCAGAGGTAAAAGAACAAATGATACGGATTCCCGCAACATCATTCAACCGCTCCATTATCTTTTTCGTTGTAAGCTCCTCATTATACCTTCTCATCTTTTTGGCAATGCTTTGCGGAGATTTAATTCTTGAAGTAATGTGTTCAATCGGATTATACTGATGTGCAAGCTTGAATTCGTTGTTCCAGATTTCCAGTTTCGTGTTTAATTCTTTCAATGCTGCGTCATAAAGTAATAGTGCACGGCTCCATTCTTCAGCTTCGTCATAAAACATAGGTAATTCCAATACAGTCACCCGTCTTTCATAGAATAACATAGACATCTCACTTATTTTACCATCAATATATGAACTATGTTTGAACCAGAAGAAATTTAATCAATTTTTAATTTTTTCATTTTAGGGGTTGACAATACAATTTTCATTGCTTATAATGCAAATGTATCAAGAAACACAGAGTAATTCTGTAGAATCAAAGAAAGTGAGGTAATCGCATGTTTAGTAAGAACAGAAACCAACTGCATAATTCGTTATTTATAGCCGGATTCTGCCCTGATAATGGAAAATATTGCGAGATAACCTCGAGTCTGCAAAGATAAGTAATGCTTTCTTTTGTGCCGTGGTGTCTTGCCACGGTTTATTTTTTTTCTCATGTCCTGTTCTCCTGTGATGACAGGCATCTGCAAAACTCCCTTCAGCAAGGAATTTTGATTCCGTGCGCATCGCACATTGTTCAAATGATTTCATAATTATCTTCTGCCTTTTTACACTTAAAGTAGGGGCTTATTTGACTTGATTTTTCTCACCCCGCATATGATAAGCTCATATGACTAACAATGTATTCATAAACTTGAATACAGAAAGGCTTGGTTTTTTATGAAAAAAATGTATCAGTACATTCTGAAATACTGGTATCTTTATGTAGTTGCTCTTTTTTGTATGATCCTGCAGGTCAGTCTGGATATGATGACACCTCAGGTAACAAAAAGGATCGTTGATGATGTAATTGGAAATGGCAGGATTGAACTGTTATCCGGACTTTTACTGATGATTTTAATTATCGGTGTCGGCAGATGTGTGTTCGGTTACGGGAAAGACTACGCCTTTGACTGGATTTCTTCAAAAATCTCAGTTAATATTCGAAGAGATATATATAAGCATATTCAATCTTTATCCCTTAATTTTTTTGACAAAACGAACACTGGTGAAATTATGGCACGTGTAAAGGAAGACGTTGATAGAATATGGGAAGCGACCGGATTTATCAGCATGCTCATCATTGAAGTCGTTATACACACAAGTATGATCTTATTCTTTATGCTCCGGCTTTCAAAGCCGCTTACCCTTCTGCCTCTGATCGCCATGCCGATCTGTGCCGCGATCGCAATTATTATGGAACGTAAGCTCGACAAGGTTTATGAAGATATCAGTGAAGAAAATGCTACTTTGAATACTGTAGCGCAGGAAAATCTGGCAGGCGTACGTACTGTGAAAGCTTTTGCCAGAGAGAAACATGAGATCATGAAGTTCTTATCTCATAACAAAAGATATTATGAATTGAACATGAAACAGTCAAGAGTCTTTATCCGATATTATCCGATTTTTCAGGTTGTTTCAAAGCTTCTGCCGATACTTGCAGTAATCTTTGGCGGTATCATGGTTGTTCGTGAAGAAATTACACTTGGTACGCTGGCTGCTTTCACAGAGTATTGTACAAATATCGTATGGCCCATGGAAATGCTCGGATGGCTTTCCAACGGTTTTGCTTCAGCCGTTGCTTCCAGTAAAAAACTTAGAAAAATTGCAGATGAAAGCTCCCAGATCAAAGAATCAGAAACACCAGTTATTCTTGAGAATATCCAGGGACATCTGACGCTCGAACATGTAAGTCTGTCACTGGATAACAAAAAGATCCTTCATGATATCAGTATTGATCTTCCTGCAGGGAAGACACTCGGCATCATGGGTGCGACCGGTTCAGGAAAAACGACATTGCTTAACCTGCTGGAACGTTTTTATGACCCGGATCATGGCATTATAAAACTGGATGGAGTTGACACTAAGGACTTGACACTTGGACAGCTTCGAAAGTCAATGGCAGTTGTTATGCAGGATGTATTTTTATTCTCTGACACCATACAGAATAACGTAAAACTTGGCAGCCGCTCAACTCTCACGGATGAAGAACTTGAGGATTCACTTCATTTTGCTGAAGCATCTGAATTTGTTGACAAGCTCGACAAAAAAAGTGCGACTTTGATCGGTGAACGAGGTGTAGGCTTATCAGGCGGTCAGAAACAACGGCTCAGCATGGCAAGAGCTTTATCTAAAAAGGCACCCATCCTGATTTTTGATGATGCGACCTCAGCTCTCGACATGGAAACAGAACACGCGGTATGGCAGACACTGAATCAGATGAATCATGTAACTAAAATCATAATTGCCCATAGAATATCAGCGGTAAGACATGCTGACGAAATTATTTACCTCGACCAGAACAGCATTGCAGAACGTGGAACACATGAAGAGCTGCTCAAAAAAAGAGGCAGATATTATAATACTTATATGGCTCAGTACGGCGATTTTCTGGAAGCAGCTTACAATCCCCCCGCAGCTGAAAGTATCGCCTAAGCCATAGAGAAAGGATAACTACTATGCCCGTTAATACGACCAAACAGGATGAAACCACCGTATCATCAAATAGAAAACTGCTGCTGTTCAGGCTTTATGCCTATTTATTTGCATATAAAGCCAGAATCAGTGTAGTACTTTTGATCATGCTTGTTGTTGTCGGAATCACCCTGATCAATCCACTGCTGATCGAACACGCAATTAATATATCACTTCCAGCCAGAGATTATAACGACCTTTACAGAATAGGGATCATTGCTATTGTAATGAATTTATCTTTGATCGTATTGGTAAAGATACGTATGTTCTTAATGGCAAAACTTTCAAATCAGGTTCTGCTTAAAATTCGGCAGGAATTATATACTCATATTCAAAAGCTAAGCTTTCACTTTTTTGACAGCCGTCCGATCGGCAAGATACTTTCCCGAATCATTGGTGACGTCAATTCCCTGAAGGATCTGCTTTCAAACAGCGTTACTACCCTGATACCAGACTTTTTAACTGTAATCGCTGTTGTTATCATCATGCTGATCAAGAACTGGCGGCTTGCGCTTGCATCTTTGATCAGTCTGCCGCTCATGATTCTTGGCATTTACTTTGTACAGACAAGAGCACATAAGCGCTGGGTAAAATTCAGAAAAAAGGGATCTAATCTAAATGCTTATCTGCATGAATCAATCTCCGGTATTCGCGTCATCCAAAGCTTTCACTCCGAAGATGAAGCACTGGAATCTTTTGATGATTACGTAACCCAGCACCGGAATTCATTTCTTGATGCTGTACGCTATGCAGATGCTTTTGGTCCGGTCGTAGATTTTTGCTGGGGGCTTGGCTCGCTTGCCATGTATTACATGGGTGTTAAAATCATCGGTGCGAACCAGGTACCTGTCGGTACACTTATGGCATTTGCGACTTATATTTCCATGTTCTGGCATCCAATTATGAACCTTAGCAATTTTTACAACCAGCTTGTTACGAATATGGCTGGTGCGGAACGTATCTTTGAAATTCTTGATACCGATCCGGAAATAACCGACAATGAGAACGCAGTACCCCTGCCAAATGTTCAGGGAGCTGTTACTTTTAAAAATGTATGCTTTTCCTATGATGAAAAGACTTCTGTGCTGGATAATGTCAGCTTCCATGTTGAGCCTGGTGAAACCATAGCACTTGTCGGACCTACCGGAGCCGGTAAAACAACCATTATTAATCTGATCAGCCGTTTCTATGATATTCAGAGCGGCGACATCTGGATCGATGGTTATAAGCTGAGTGACGTCACAATTGAAAGTCTGCGGGAGCAGATGGGTGTCATGACACAGGATAACTTTTTATTTACCGGAACTATCAGAGACAACATTAAATACGGTAAGCTCGATGCAACCGATGAAGAAATGATCACTGCAGCAAAGGCAGTCAATGCACATGACTTTATTATGAAGCTGGAAAAGGGTTATGATACTGAAATCAAAGAGCGCGGCGCAGGCTTTTCAGTTGGACAGAAACAGCTGCTTGCTTTTGCAAGAACCATGGTCGCACAACCTAATATTCTGATTCTTGATGAAGCCACTTCTAGTATTGATACGCACACTGAACTTTTGGTGCAAAAAGGAATCGATTCCTTACTGAAAGGGCGTACCTCTTTTGTCATTGCACACAGATTATCAACTATAAAAAAGGCAGATCGTATCTTTGTTATTGATCAGGGTGGTATTATAGAACAGGGCACACAGGAAGAATTACTGGATAAAAAAGGTGCTTATCATGCACTTTATATGGCACAGTTCTGTATGGAATAATTAATCGGTACAAAAATTTAGAAATATCTGTTGCAAAAAAAGATGCGCCATCAGCGAATACTGATATGGCGCATCTTTTTTATTCAGAAATCGGTGTGAACACGATCTGTAATTCATTTTTTTCCGTAAAATCCTTCACCCATGATGCTTTCATATGTACCAGTACTCCCTTTTTCTCCTGATCAAAAATCGATGCATTGAAAGAAAATACTTTACCTTTTATTTTGCTCTGTTCTACGGTTTCGAGCAATCTGGTATACTCTGAATCTTTAAAAAACTGCTTCATATCTGTTCCTTCTATCTTTGCCTTACTTTGAATTGATAAAAGAGATTTTAGTTCATCATTTGCATAGATTATATGAAGTGTACCATCATATACTGCCCGTCCAATACTTACAGGCAAGGTATCAAACTGTTTCTTTTGTTTTTCCAATTCTCTGTTTATAGCTAGTTCTCTCACTTTTCTTTCTGTTATATCAGTAAATTCACATTGATATACACTTGAACCGCTCTGATTGATACATCTTCTTCCATTCGCAAGAACCCATATCTCCTCACCGCTCTTTTTCATGGCTCTAAATTCATATTGTACGCTGTTTCCGTTCAGCGTAAGCTCTGTTTGCACCTTCATTACATGATCAATGTCGTCCTTATGTATAATTGCATAAAAATAGTTCCCATGCAGTGTTTGAAATTCTTCCTTTGTATATCCCAGTAAAAGCATAGCTATATCGTTAGAATATAATATTTTGGGACGTTTACCCTCCTGAAATTGAATCAGACCTGTCAGAGATCCCTCGATCAGAGTCTTTAAAAATCCAGCCTGCTTTGTCAGTGTCAACTCATATTCTTTCAATATCGTTACATCAGTAATAATATTATACAATACCTGCTGATCATTAATATACTCGTCAGCCATAAGCGAGCTGTTTCTGACCCAGATAATCTTACCGCTTTTATGAACATAGCGGATATTCATAATATTACGGTTAGTTTCGTAATACCAGCGGGAAGCACCGACCATCAGCATAAAGTAATCTTCTTTGTAAATAATAGGTGCCAGTTTGTTTTCATGGATCTCAAGATACTCCTGTCTCGTATA
>QKDK01000287.1 GCA_003252135.1 Clostridia bacterium | reverse complement strand
ATAACAAGCAGATCATTTTCAGTGCTGATGATTTTATCGAGACGATCGGAAGATGCAGAAGCCTTGGTCAGATTGATGAATATTCTGTTAACGGCAAGCATAGCATTAGAAATCATGGTAAAGTAGGATAAAAATGCAATGATATTTCCCGGAAGGGAAGCACCTGTATTGACTCTGTATGCACCGACTACAATTACCAGGGTAAGGCCTGCATTTAAGATAAAATTCATCAAAGGACTAGAGGCAGCCATCGTCCCGGCAGCTTTCAGCTCACGCTTCACCATCTCGTTGTTAACTTCACGGAAACGGCTCTTTTCAAATTCTGTCTTTGACAAAGCTTTGATGATCCGGATGCCGGTTATGTTTTCCCGAAGCACTCTGGTAATATGATCCATCTTTTCCTGAACCTTCACATATAGCGGAATGCCTTTTCTTGAAATCAATGCGACAATAACCGCCAGAAAGGGCAGCACAGCTATTAGAACAAGTGTAAGTACAGGCTCCATTGTAGATGTGATGATGATTCCGCCAACCAGAATAAATGGTGCACGTACGCCCATACGCTGCATCATTCCTATGAATTGATGTATATTGTAAGTATCTGAGGTCATTCTGGATATCAGAGAAGGTATACCAAAAGAATCAATCTGTGCACCTGACAGCTGATTGATTTTCCAGAACAGGTCATGTCTGACCTGTTCTGTGGTATCACGGGCAACTTTCGATGCCATACGATTTGCTTTAACATTCATCATTCGGGACATAAATGCCATGAGTACCATGACCCCGCCCCATAGATAGATTTTATTGATATCTCCTGCCGGTATCACTGTGTCCAGAATATGTGCCAGAACCCAGGGAAGACCAAGATCAGCAAAAGTACCGGCTATTTTTATCAGCAATCCAACCGTCATTAGTGGAATATGCGGTTTTAAATAGCGAAAGATAAATTTCATGCCTGTTTAGTCCTAACTTATTTAGTAGTAAGGATATGCTCTGCGCTGACTAATTTAACACAAATAACAAACAGTTCCATGGCTTTTTTAAGTTCAGCAACTGTCGGATAAGAAGGAGCAATACGAATGTTGCTGTCTTTTGGATCTTTACCATAGGGATAGGTAGCTCCAGCCGGTGTGAGTACGACTCCTGCTTCTTTTGCACGCTGCACTATTTCTTTTGCGCAGCCGTCTAAAGATTCAAAGGAGATAAAATAACCACCCTTCGGACTGGTCCATGAAGCAATCTCAAGACCGCTGAACTCAGATTCCATGGTCTTGATCACCATCTCGAATTTAGGCCGCATGCTGTCCGCGTGTTTCATCATATGCTCATGGACACCCTGCAGATCCTTAAAGTATCTGACATGACGCAGCTGATTTACCTTATCATGTCCAATCGTCTGAAGTGTAAGCTGTTTCAGAATATCCTTCACGTTCTTTTCTGATGTTGCAATCGCTGCCACACCAGAGCCCGGGAAGCTGATCTTTGAGGTCGAAGTAAATTTATAGACCATATCCGGATTTCCTGCTTTTTCACACTCAGAAAGAATCTCAAGACAGAAATCCTGATCATCCTGATATAAATGGTGTACGCTATATGCGTTATCCCAATAAATCCTGAAATCTTCTGCTGCAGGCTGTAAAGCAGCAAAACGTTTTACTGTATCCTCCGAATAGGTATATCCCTGCGGATTGGAATACTTCGGCACGCACCAGATACCCTTGATCGCAGCATCTTCGCTTACCAGCTTCTCGACAATGTCCATATCCGGACCAGCTTCTGTCATCGGCACGTTGACCATCTCGATTCCAAAGAATTCAGTGATTGCAAAATGTCTGTCATATCCGGGAACAGGGCAAAGGAATTTGATTTTATCAAGCTTGCACCATGGTGTGCTTCCAAGTACACCATGTGTCATGGATCTTGCAATGGTATCATACATGATATTGAGACTTGAGTTACCATAGATGATTATATTCTCCGGTGAAACCTCGCTGATGGCTCCTAAAAGCTCTCTTGCTTCTTTGATTCCGTTTAAATTGCCATAGTTTCTGCAGTCAATTCCTTCCTCGCAGATCAATGAGGTATTGCTGTTCAGAACATCCATCATACCCATTGAAATATCAAGCTGTTCTGCAGATGGCTTACCTCTTGACATATCAAGCTTCAAGCCCATTGCTTTAAAATCCTGATATTTTTTTTGCAGCTCATCTTTCACAATAAGTAATTCTTCCTTGTTCATGGTCTGATATGCTTTCATTCACATTCCTCTCCCAATATCGGGATCCTTTCTATAATATTACTGTATTTTCAATGCTATCCTTCATAATCATGCAATCGAAAATTATTATTTACAATAACACAGGTTATGAAAGAAGTCCATAGACTTTCTTACAATTTTTATGGAAAATCACTGCTATAATACTGGCAGAAAAGTATATACCTTCACTTTGTCATTTTTGATCTGAATCATGACTTCACCTGACTGATACAGTATCACCGGCACTGCATTTGCCTGCTGCAGCCTTTCAAGTGTCTCTGCATGAGGATGTCCATAAGCATTGTCCTTCCCGCAGGACAATATGGCAAGAGCAGGATTGCATGCAGCCAGAAAAGCTGTTGAAGTAGCGGTTGCCGAACCGTGATGACTTACCTTTAATACCTCTATGCCGGTATCCTGTATGCCATGCTCTCTTTCAGCATCAAGCAGACTGCTGGCGGCAGCCATCTCACCATCCTCCTCTACATCCCCGGTAAACAGAACATCAAAATCACCCATGGACATTAAAATAACCTCAGAATAGGAATTAGAATCAGCCGCATAATAACCATCCAAAGGATGCAGACATTTAAGAATAAGGGAGCCGTCTGTTATGCTGTCTCCCTGACATATAAAGTGAAGGTCAATACCTTTTTGCAGTATAAGAGAAACAAAGGCTTTGTACGTGTCATCCTGTATGCAGGCAGCCGATAAAACAACCGATCCGATCGTAATTGTTCCCTGATTTGTTCCGGATAGTGTAAATAGAAACCGGTTCCCTGTTTTCGGGGCATCCGGCATCTTTTCGATTATTTCTTTTATTCCGTTATAATGATCCGTATCAAGATGTGAGATAAAAACTGCTTTGATTGCATGGATTCCCCTGGATTTCAGAAAAGGTTCCAGACATTTTGACCCTATTTTTTTATTATCACTGCTTCCGCCGTCGATCAGATATACATTTCCCGAGGGACTTTCTATGCAGGCAGAATCACCCTGTCCGACTGCCAAAAAAGTGATTATAAGATTCCCTTTTCTGTTCTGATACATGCATATCATTAAAATAAGCTGAAAAAGCAGAAACACTGCCATTCTGCACTTTCCGTACAGGATCCCTGATCCTCTTTCATGTACGCTATGATTACCCTGACATATCTTTTCATTTTCATCCATTATGAGAGTTTTTTTCTTATCATTTGATCTGCAGATGTCTGCAATTACTAAAAGCAGGCATAATAAAAAATAATATAACAGGATCTGATACACATTTGGCCGTCCCAAAACAATTGTTGAAAAGGGCAGCATGCTAAATATATTGCATAATACCTCATAGAACTTTAAAATATAATATGCACTGCCGATTGTAATTACTGCCGGTGCTGTCGCAAACAGACCTGCAATTCCTGCTGTCAGTCCGGCCGCTACAAGCACCGACAGCAGCGGAATCACCAGAAGATTAAGCAGCGGAGCATACAATGGCATCTGAAAATAAAAATACAGTATGACCGGCAGAGTCATCAGCTGAATGCTGATGCTGCCAAGGAAGCTGTCAAGCAGAATGCTCTTCCATGTACCTGCCTTAAACGGATTCAGAATCTTCGCAGCCTGCATTACTGTACCAACTCCAATGACAGCGGTAAATGAAAGCAAAAAGCCTGCCTGATATAACTGAAGCGGTGACTCTGCAAGAATGCACAGAGAAGCCAGTGCCGCAGACGACAGCATATCATAGGTCCTCCCCAGAATTCTTGCCAGAATGGAGATAATCAGCATAATAACTGCTCTCTTTGTTGATGTTCCCATCTCAGTGAGCTGCCCATAAAAAACTATAAAAAGTATTGTCAGGCAGCAGGCTGAAAGTAACGGACTTTTTAACTTTCTCAGAATCTGATATAAAGACATGCCAAGCAGTGAAATATGCAGTCCCGATATAGCCAGAATATGAGCAATGCCATTTTTTTGATACAGCTCTTCTGTGGATTGGTCAAGAAATGCTCTGTCACCCAGCAAAATGGCGTTCATGATTCCGGCCTCTTTTTCTGGCAGGATTGAATCATACACAGCTTTCAGTTTCAACCTGATCTGCAGAAAAAAAACTCTCACCCAATCTTTTCCGCTGTCGATTATATACAGTCTTTCTGTATTGAATATACAGGATATGGACTTTGCCCGGTAATACGACGCAGCATCGAACTGTCCATGGTTCATCGCTTGTTCTGGCAATTTTACAGTACCAATGGCACTGATTTCATTACCGGGCAATACCGCTTCATCTGTATATAGAACTGCTTTTCTGATCTCACCAGCTTCAAAACAGCATGACACACTTCCTGTTTCGTTATAGATCGTCAGGAATGGGTCAGAAATCACAACACTATACCCATAATCAGTCTGCACGATCGATTCCACATGGCCTGTAATATCAGCCTTCTCTTCTCCATTCAGTACAGATTCAACCGCAACTACTGCATCCTGACGGCTGACTGCAAAGATCCCCATCACAAAAAAAATCGGCAGTAAGCTGATTCTGATGATAAATTC
>QKDK01000164.1 GCA_003252135.1 Clostridia bacterium | reverse complement strand
TGTACCCTGGATAACTGCAGAGCACCTCTTTGTCCAGAATGCCACCGCATTTTAAGATAGTCTTCGCTGAGGCAGTGTTTGTTTTCTCGCAATCGACACGAACAGAGGGAATTCCAAGGAAACAGGAGTAAGATAATGCAATTTCGAGCATACTGGAAGCATATCCTTTTTGACGCTCGGACGGACGGACACCATATCCTATATGACCGCCGCATTTATCCAAAGCCTTTGTCATAGAGTGCCTGACCTGTATGGTTCCGATGATATACATATCTTCCGGGCGAAGCGCAAGGAAGGTGTCAGCGGGCGTTGTGGTATCTGTGCACTGCTGTTTTTCTACCATCCTGATCTGAGAAAGCCAGGCGTTAAAGTTTGTGAAATGATGCAGATTGCCGCTGCCCAGTATGTGTTTTTCATGATGGGACAGAAACTCCTGACGGTATTCCATTATGGACACTTCAAGTTCTGCTTCCGGCCGGATCAGATAGATCATGAACTTCTCCTTCTGCGAGTCCTGATACATACAATAACTTCTGTTATGTTCCTGCCGCTGCAGGAGCATAAATTTATTTATCAATTCATGGTACAATAATTAACTTATATTTGTCAAGGAAAAGCAGGGTCAGAAACTCTTAGGATAAAATGCATGGTCTGGCTGGTCAGTTCTGAACATCAGATCTGCAGGACATAAAAATACGAACAGCAGTTTTTATCTGCTGTTCGTATCTGCTGTCCCGGTAAGATACAGCTTTATGGGGAGTTTAAAAGAACTGCGATTTTCTCGCAAAGGGCTCGAATATCTTGTTCTTTACTTATTATCTGTAGTATGCCTGATTCCAGCGCAGTTCATTCTTCAGACTGCGGATATCAGTTTTATTATTGATCAGGACACATTCAATGCCCATGGCAGCAGCCCAGTCTTCCATCTGCTCGGCTGTGAGGTCATAAGAAAACGCGGTATGATGTGCTCCTCCTGCAAGAATCCATGCTTCTGCACCTGTTTCCAGATTTGGCTGCGGGGTCCAGAAGGCTGTTGCGACAGGAAGCTTTGGCATCGGTCTTTCAACCTTTTTACAGTCAACTTCATTTACAATCAGACGGAAGCGTGGACCCAGATCGATCAGAGAAGCTGCAATTCCCGGCCCTGTTTTTGATGTGAAGACAAGACGTGCAGGTGCTTCTCTGTCACCCATGGAAAGAGGGGTTACCTTAATACCGATTTGTCCCTCTGACACGGTCGGGCATACTTCCAGCATATGTGCCTGCAGGATACCCTGTTTTCCGGGCACCAGATTGTAGGTATAATCTTCCATAAAGGATGTTCCTTTGGCATTCTTTACACCGGATGCCATGATTTTCATAAGACGCACCATGGCAGCGGTCTTCCAGTCACCTTCACCGCCAAAGCCGTAACCTTTTTCCATCAGACGCTGGATCGCAAGTCCCGGAAGCTGCTCTAGTCCGCCAAGGTCGCCAAAGTGTGTAACGACTGCCTGGTAGTTCTTTTCTGTCAGGAATTTCTCAAAACCGATTTCAATGCCAGCCTGTACGGCAACATGGCGCTTAAATTCTTCAGGGTCACGTCCTTCGTACAGCATGGTGTATTTTTCGTAATACTCATCAAGAAGTGCATTGACTTCACCCTTGCTGACTGCTTTAACATATTCAACGACCTCATTGACCGGATAAGCATCGATTTCCCAGCCGAATTTGATCTGTGCTTCAACCTTGTCACCATCCGTGACAGCAACATTTCTCATATTATCAGCAAAACGTACCACACGAATGTGGGAGGATTCCATCTGGCCGATGGCTGTTCTCATCCAGCCGGCAATACGCTCTAACACGGCGGGATCATTCCAGTATCCTACGATGACCTTTCTCTCGATGCCCATACGGCTGACAATGTGGCCGTATTCACGGTCACCATGAGCTGACTGGTTCTCGTTCATGAAATCCATGTCGATGCTGTCATAAGGGATCTCCATGTTGAACTGTGTATGAAGATGCATCAGAGGCTTGCGATATTCCTGCAGTCCGAGGATCCATGATTTTGCAGGTGAAAAAGTATGCATCCAGGTTATGACACCGGCACATTCCTCGTCAGCATTTGCTTCGTTAAATGTTTTTCTTATCAATTCATTGGTAATCAGTGTCGGCTTCCATACGACTTCAAAAGGGAGTACACCAGACTGATTCATGGCATTCACAATAATTTTTGAATGTTCTGCAACATCTGCCAGACATGCATCACCATAGAGATCCTGTGAGCCTGTGGCAAACCAGAACTTGTAGTTCTTACCAGTTTTCATAACCATATCCATCCTTTCTTATTTAAAGAACATGCGTACCGTTATCTGTTGAATTCAAAATTTCTTGGATTCATTTAATAGTATGCCACAGTTTTCACCAGAAAGCAAGACAATGCTTTACATAACTCAAAACTAATTTACATTATATAAAATAAAAAAGGCGTTGCTTTCATTTGGATTTCTGCTATACTGAGCTTGCAAGAATTGAGCCAGACATGCCAGACGGCAAAGGAATGGAGAGAGCAATGAGCGAGATAATCAGAAATGCAGTACCTGAGGATGCAAAAGCACTTCTTGAGATATATGCACCCTATGTGACGGATACAGTCATAACCTTTGAATACGAAGTACCCTCTAAAGAGGAGTTTCGGTCCAGAATCATCAAAAACATGGAGTATTACCCCTATCTGGTATTTGAAATAGACGGACAGCCTGCGGGATATGCTTATGCATCAAAGTTCAGGGAAAGAGCAGCCTATCAGTGGGCAGCAGAACTTTCGGTCTATGTTGATAATAAATATCACGGAAGAAGGATCGGAACAAGACTATATGCTGCACTGATCGAAGCACTGAAGGAAAGGAATGTCAAGACAGTGTATGGAGTCGTGACTATGCCGAATGAAAAAAGCGACAGACTGCATAAAGCATTTGATTTTCACACCGCAGGCGTGCTGAAAAAGGTCGGATACAAGCATGATTGCTGGCATGATGTGATCTATTATGAAAAGCACATCGGAGATTTTGAACAAAGCCCTGAATCTGTCTGGAAATGACAACTTGGACAGGAAATCAGTTGAATTAATGCTTCGGTTTGTGTATGATAAAAGAGAAGAAAGATCAGACTAACTCCTGACAGTTACGGCTGTCGGAAAGGGGAACCAATGAATTTATTGTTTTTTTTGTTGCCTAAGAGTGAACTGACTTATGTGCGGGATGATTTTACACTTGCTAAGACACTTGAGCTTATGGAAGGACAGGGATTTTCAGCGATACCGATGATCAACAAGAAAGGTCACTATGTCGGAACCCTGACAGAAGGAGATATTTTATGGGCTTTAAAGAATACGCCTGGTATCAGTTTTGAGAATGCGGCGAAGATAAAGCTGAATAAAGTACCCAGAAAGAAAACAGTTCATCCGGTCAATGTAAACGCAAAAGTTGAGGAACTGGTCGCTATGGCGATGACGCAGAATTTTGTACCTGTCATTGATGATGCAGAGATATTTATCGGAATCATAACCAGACGGGATATCATTAAATATTGCACGGATGAAATCACAAAGCATAAGCAGGCAAAAAGCAAAAGAGCAGAAGCAAAAAAAACTGCCGCACCGGCTGCAGAGGAAGCATGAACAGGCATGATACCTGTTTTGAGGATATGCCCGCTGCAAAGGATGCGGTATGATAAGGTTAAAAACAGGAGTACTGAATGAAATTGATTCAGTGCTCCTGTTTTTATAGGTGCGCCTAGCAGGCGCATATTTATTCTGCGTTTCAGCGGTTTGCTACCGGCTTGTTTTTCTGCAGAACTTTTTTTGCAGTCTCTGCGGCGATCTCTATTGCGGGCTTAAAAAAGCCTGGATCAGCTGCTGCGGCCGCAAGCGCCGGAGCGTGATACTTTCTCACAAGAGCAACGCCGATAGGATATGGACCGGTGTGAACTGCAATCGTCGCACCGATCTGCAGCAGCGGGATGTCTTCTTCAGTGAGCCCTGATGACGGGAACGCTTCCAGCAAAGCAGTGCGAAGTTCAACGGCTTCCTCATATTCGTAGCCATATCCGATACAGAAGGAATACATCTCTGCCCGATCACCGCTCTTTGTAAAATGCTCCTGCACCTGTTCAATGACCTTACCGACTGCTTTTTTTCGGCTGCGGGATATTCCAAAAGGAAAGATCTCACCCTCCTTCAGCTGTATCAGAGGCTTAATGCCGAGAGTAGAGGCTGCCAGACCTGCAAGCTTTCCGATTCGTCCGCCTTTTTTCAGATAATCGATACTGCCGATCGTGAAAAATATGCGTCCGGAGGATTTTATGGCTTCCAACGAACTTACAGTTTCCTCATAGGTGAAGTCAGCTGCCTGCATTTTCACGGCTTCCATTACATAGATACCCTGCAGTACAGTATTTATTGTGGAATCGATAACTGTTATGGCTGCGTCCTTGTAGTCTTCCATCAGAATATCCTTCGCGGTAGATGCGGAATTATAGGAACCGCTGAATTTGCTTGTAATACAGATACAAATGATGGGTATGTTCTTTTCAAGATAAGGAAGAAATGCATCCATGTAGTTTTGAACTGACGGAAGAGAGCTTTTTGGAAATACCTTCGGCTGATCTACCATGCGCTGGTAAAAATCACGAACACCAAGCTCTTCTCCTTCTTTATAATAAGTTTCCGAGTCAAATGAAACATAAAACGGAACCACTTTAACATTGTGCTGCTCTGTGTACTCTGCAGGTAAGTCGCAGGAGCTGTCGCTGATAATCT
>QKDK01000031.1 GCA_003252135.1 Clostridia bacterium | reverse complement strand
TATCGCGCATACCTGAAATATGCAGCACAAGAGGATGCATCCTTTGAAATAGATTCACCTGAGTGGAGCAAGGTCATGACTAGTCTGTATGGCTCTGTCGATAATGCAAGATATCAGAGCCTTGTAGAATACGCTGAGCAAAATGGAGATTCACTTTCAGACCTTCAAGCTGATATTACATTATCAGAGCAGATCTATCAGGATTTCTGCAATGCCTTGAATACGCAGTATTCAGAAAGATATCAGGCTGAAAGTAATCTGTCAGAAGCACAGGCAGAATATGAAAAAATCATAGAAAATTTTATAACAGACGGTTTTATGACACGAGGAAGCTTTGGATTTTCTGCAGATACGAGTTATCAGGACAGAGTCGATTCACTTTTTGCAGCAAGAAACTATATTCTTACTCTTTTTGGCGGGAAAATGCCTGTTCTTGCTTTAGGAGAAAGTTCAGAGGAGAATCTGAATGAGGCCATGCTGCAGTTCATTATTGCAAGGGGCGACATGGGAAAATTCTATGCCTGGCTGGAGGAAAAGGGCTATGTGAAAAAGGATGCAGCACCGGCTGTATCGGCAACAGAAGCACCAACTGCTTCACCTGAACCAACCGTCACACCGGAATCTTTTGATACTCTGCAGCCGACCGATGGAACAAATTCGCAGGAGGACGATCAAGTTACAGAATATTACTGGAAGCTTGAAGAGACGATTGATTATGATCTGTCAGAAGAAGTCGCAGCATATGAAAGCGATTATTATTTCATTGAGACAGGATATGGGGAAGGAAATTTCACAAAGACTGAGCGATATATCGGTGAAGATGATGACTATTATAACCCGCCTTACGTGCATGGTGAGGGAATAACAGTTCAGGCCGTATACAGCAAACCGCCGCAGAAAATCATGGCAGGTGAAACCGTATCTCTGACACTTGATTATACCTTGCTTGATATACTGCAGTCTGCATTTAAGTTCGGAGGATCAACATCGGCATATTTTGACGTTGGGGATCAGATTCCGGGCTATATAACAGGAGGTGCTGTCCGATTTACCAATACTGACGGTGCTGACAGCTTTGAAATCTATAAGAACGGTGAATATGTCAGTTATCATGAAACACTGACGGCTTTACCATACAGCGGGCAGAAAGAAGGAGACAGCATGGCGCTGCTGATGGGGCTGAATACACGTGTTGGCGTATTGACAACAAAATATGTTTATATCTGGACAGCAGATGATAAGACAACAGGGAACTGATAGATCGCTTAGATAATGCATCCACAAGATAAGGAGAGAGGCATGGCAAATAAAATCACAGATGGTATTGCGGTACTAAACCATAGTGCAATACGAATTGAAAATGAAAAAACCATTTACTTTGATCCATTTGGTATAAAAGAAAGCAAACACGATGCAGATGTTATATTTATTACACATGAGCACTATGACCATTTTTCGCCGGAAGATATAGCCTTGGTCAGAAAGGGAAGCACTAAAATCGTAATACCCGTTAAGATGAAGGAGAAACTGCATACTCTTGATTTTATGGCGGAAGCTATCCAGCTGGTCACACCGGAAAAAAATTATCTGATCGATGGACTTAAAGTGAGTACTGTCCCGGCATATAATAAGACAAAACCGTTTCATCCAAAGAGCAGTGACTATGTAGGATATATAGTGACCATGCAGGACATCACCTATTATGTATCGGGAGACACGGATGCAACGCAGGAAAGTATGCAGGTGCATTGTGATGTGGCTTTGATTCCGATTGGCGGTACTTATACCATGAACCCCAGGTCGGCATCAGAATTGATTAATTTCATGCGTCCCAAAGCGGTTGTACCGACTCATTACGGCGGAATTGTAGGTAAAAAATCTGATGCTGATGAATTTATGAGCTATCTTTCCAAAGACATTGAATGCGAATGTCTGCTTCAGCTTTGATGATTCGATCATGTACCGGATTGATCCTCTTTTGCAGCCATGGATGCCATGAAGACAGTTTTCGATTAATGATCAAGCAGAAATTATGAACAGAAGGCAGAGGAATGAACAATGAAGATTTTTCGCGAAGCGAAAATTAATGAAAGAATGGAATTATTTGAACACGGTTTCCGCGAATGGAGCAAGAAACGGACCTTTGAAAAGTATTGCGAGGATAATGCTAAAGAAGATGCATATGGCACCAGGTATGTAATCGAAGAGGATGGAAGAATTGTAAGCTCACTGATTCTGCTGCACCTGTCACCCATCGCTGGAAGACAAGTATTTGGTATCGGTTCCGTGGTCACACCTAAGGATTATACACATAAGGGGTATGCAAGCTACCTGTTATCAGAATGCCTCAGACAGCATATTCAAGATGATGATGTTGTATTTTTATATTCGGATGTTATTGCTTCATTCTATGAGAGGTATGGCTTTCGTGTGCTGCCGATGAAACTGCAGAGGGAGCAGGACAGCATTGGCATGGTTCTTTGCGATGACAGCTTTCTGGAGCTGCTTGTGAAGGAAGGGATTGATGTGATTCCCGAACATTTTTAGAAGGTGAGGAGTTAAGAGTGGAAAAGGGAGAGGCATATCAGTTTTTGTATCATATGGCAGAAGGAATAGCTGAGATGTTTGGAAATTATTGCGAGACCGTCATTCATGAGGTTAAGGATGAAGAGATTTGGACTGTGGCAATTTTTCACGGGCATGTATCAGGGCGGACTGGCCCGACCCTGCAGGGCATCTTTGGTACACCGATTCAAAAAGATTCTTTTAACTTTGAAAAAATAATGGAAGATCATGTGAATCAGCTGGTCATTCATCCAACCGGCAAGCTGGTGAAATCCTCAACGTTTTTTTTAAAAGGGAAGGATTATACCTATGCACTGGGAATCAATTATGATATCACATTGATGGAACAGATCAAGAATATGACTGCCGACTTTACAACGGTTCATGGTGATCTTTTTACTTCGCTGCAAGGAAAAGGCGATATAACCTTGCAGAATGTATATGACAGTGCGCTGCAGGTCGTCAATAAGCCTGTTACAAGGATGAAGAAGGAAGACAGGCTCATGCTGGTGCAGCTTTTAAAGGAGCGGAATTTTTTTAACTTTCAGAAAAGCGTACCATATCTTTCGGAAAAGCTGAATGTTTCAAAGTACACGATCTATAAATATATCAATGAGATCCAGGAGTAAAGGTTTAGTTTATTTCACGGCTGTACAGTACAGCAGGAATTCAGGAGGGCAGTATATGATTCAGATGCCGGTAATTTTTGTCGGTCATGGTTCGCCGATGAATGCGATAGAAGAAAATCAGTTTTCAAAGAAATGGAACGTTTTAGGACAGCAACTGCCAAGACCCAAGGCTATACTTGCTATCTCTGCCCATTGGTATACAAATGATCAGAGAGTCATGAGCCAAAAAAATCCAAAGATCGTATATGATATGTATGGATTTCCTAAAGAACTGTATAAGGTCGAATATCCGGTGCAAGGAGATCAAAATCTTGCAGAGCATATCAGACAGATACTTGGGGATGAGTGTTTACCCGATGAATCATGGGGGATCGATCATGGAACCTGGTCTGTACTGCGCTGGATGTATCCGAAAGCAGATATCCCTGTCGTACAGTTAAGTGTTGACAGAAACGCTTCGCTTTCGGATTATGTCGAGACCGGAAAAAAACTGCAGATACTCAGACAGGAGGGGGTCCTGATTTTTGGAAGCGGGAATGTTGTACATAATCTTGGTATGGTAGACTGGAATCAAAAAGGAGGTTTCTCCTGGGCAGATGAGTTCGATGCCTATGTAAAGAATGCAGTTACGCAGCAAAACACAGACGATGCAGTAGAATACAAAAAAGCAGGAAGCTGTGCTGTTCATGCATTTTTGACGGCTGAGCACTATGCTCCGCTATTATACTGTCTGGGTGCGGCAGCAAAGGAAGACTCCATCGAAGTATTCAATGAAGAAAGAATCATGGGATCCTTATCCATGACAGGATATTTATTTCAAGGGAAGTGATCGTCTGTAGGCACCGGGTGTCATTCCGGTCTGTGCGTGAAAGACTCTTCCAAAATGTGTGCTTCCCTGAAAGCCGCATGCGAGTGCTGTAGTTTCAATGGTATCCTTTGTTGTTGCCAGAAGCTGCTGCGCTTTCCTTATACGAAGCTGATTTAAGTAGGACGTGAGAGTAAATCCGGTCGTCTGCCTGAATATGCGGCTGCAGTGTTCTTTGCTGAGACAAAAGTGTTCGGCAGTTGATTCCAGACCGATATCGCGCTGGTAATTGTCCTGTAAATAAAGAATTATTTCTCGTATATGGCGGTGAGCCCTGCTGCTGCTTAAGAACTCATCGGATGGCAGAACAGTGGCAATAGTATCAAGGGTCATCAATAATGATAAGAAAAGAAGCTTAATTTTGAAGTCCGAAGAAGGGCTTCTTTTTTTTAGCTCTGCAAAAAGCAGTAAAAAATCAGACTCCAGCTTTAGCTTCTCTGCTTCCAGGGGACGAAACACCGACTGCTTTCCGTGAAACACCTGTCGGAATGGGATTGTATTAGGAGAAATCAATATATCTTCAAAGAATTTCAGGTCAAACTCGATAAGAAGACGTTCATGAGCAGTAGAGCTGCCGGGAAGAGAGCGATGTATAACATCAGGAGAAAGTAAGACAACATCTCCTGCTTCCACGTGACAGATTCGGTCCTGAATGAATATATTCCGGTCTCCGGATACGAGATAATAAATTTCGTACTGGGCATGGTAATGCTCGATCGGCATTTGATAAGGGATATCTCTTCTGATGTGTTCTG
>QKDK01000085.1 GCA_003252135.1 Clostridia bacterium | reverse complement strand
CACCTGGAAGTCTTTTACCTTCATGCTTTTGATTTTTAACAGGTCAGTATTGGTCAGGATCGGATTGTTCACCTTCAGCACACGGCAGTTGCTCGGAATCTCTTCCAGGACATTGCCCTCTTTGCCGACATATACTGTCGTAGATGTAACGATTTCTTCACGAATAGCATCGATCGGCGGATTTGTGACCTGTGCGAACAGCTGTTTAAAATAATGGAACAGCGGGTGATGGGTCTTTGATAATACCGGCAGCGGTGTATCAACACCCATGGCAGCAACAGCTTCCGCACCATGGCTCGCCATAGGCAGTATGCTCGTTTTGATCTCATCATAGGTATAACCGAATGCTCTCTGCATTCTGTGTCTTTCATCATTCGTAAATTCAGGCACACGGAGATTCGGAATCTTTAAGCTGCGCAGTTCTACAAGGTTGTTGTCAAGCCATTCACCATAAGGCTGTCTGGATGCATAATCTTCTTTCAGTTCCTGATCATCGATCACACGCCCCTTAATAGTATCAACAAGAAGCATTCTGCCAGGTCTGAGGCGTTCTTTCACAAGAATTCTCGTTGGGTCGATATCAAGAACCCCGACCTCAGAGGATAAGATCAACTGATCATCCGCCGTGATCATGTATCGTGAAGGACGAAGACCGTTACGGTCAAGCACAGCACCCATAATATCTCCGTCAGAGAACAATATGGAAGCAGGGCCGTCCCATGGCTCCATCATAGTGGCATAATACTGATAGAAATCTTTTTTAGTTTTAGACATCGCCCTATCATTTGCCCACGGTTCAGGAATGGTGATCATAACAGCGAGCGGAAGCTCCATGCCGCTCATTACCAGGAATTCAAGGGTATTGTCAAGCATGGCGGAGTCAGAGCCCATCTTATTGATTGCCGGAAGCACCTTATGAAGCTGTCCTTCCAGATGGTCCGATGCCATATTCTCTTCTCTTGCAAGCATCTTGTCAGCATTACCGCGGATGGTGTTGATCTCGCCGTTGTGCACGATAAATCTGTTCGGGTGTGCTCTCTCCCAGCTAGGATTGGTATTGGTAGAGAATCTGGAATGTACGATTGCAATGGCAGATTCATAATCCGGATGCTGAAGATCTGCAAAAAAGGTACGAAGCTGTCCTACCAGGAACATACCTTTATATACGATCGTCCTGCTGGATAAGGAGACAACATAGGTATCATCCGATGACTGCTCGAAAACACGCCGAACAACATAAAGACAACGGTCAAAATCAAGACCTTTCTTTACTTTGGATGGTTTTTTAATAAATGCCTGCATGATACATGGCATGCATTCAACAGCTTTGTGTCCAAGTACATCTGCATGAGTCGGTACCTCACGCCATCCAAGGAACTCCATGCCTTCCTTTTCCACAATGATCTCGAACATCTTCTTTGCCTGATTTTTACGAAGCTCATCCTGCGGGAAAAAGAACATGCCAACGCCATATTCACGGTCGCTTCCAAGCGATATCCCCTGCTGTCTGGTGACCTTCTCAAAGAACTTGTGCGGGATCTGTGTCAGTATACCTACACCATCTCCGGTTTTACCTTCAGCATCCTTCCCTGCTCTGTGCTCCAGATTCTCAACGATCTTCAGTGCATCTTCCACTGTTGCACGGCTCTTTACACCCTTGATATTCACGCATGCACCAATACCACAGTTATCATGTTCAAAATCTTCATGATGCAGCGGTGCATTTGGAATTGTGCGATTCACATCAAACATAGTTGTACTCCTTTCCATTATCCAACGCTTTGTTTCCATTAAGTATCCCTGATCGTAATTCCTCATACAGACTCTTAGTCTATGCAAATCAATAAATATTTATCAATTCAAGAACGATCCACGATATAAATCTTAAAAAAAGCCGCAAAAACACAGCACAAGCTGCCCCTTTGCGGTTTGTAGTCTTTACTATACACTATCTGTTCTCATCTGTAAACAACTTTTTTTCTTTAATTGTCTAATAATTCGACAACTTTAATATTTCTTTGGTAATTGATTATAAAACTTATGATTTGATTGCACTATTATGTCAAATACAACAAGAAAGATCCAGTTCATACAGTCGAAACCACGGCAGACCATACGCCCCATATCCCAGATCCACCGTATCTGCATATTGAAATCCAAATTTTTCATAGAATTTTATCGCAGGCAGATTCTGCTCTGTTACATCAAGGCGCAGGCACTTTCCTTTCTGAGACCTGCATATGCCGACAGCATGCTCCATCAGTTCTTTCCCTACACCTTTTTTCATATAGGAGGGATGAACTGCAAATGTATGAATGACATAGCAGTCCTTGCTCTCATATTCTCTGTTCCATTTTGCCTGTGTATACAAAGGTTCCGGCTTCTGATTCACAATAATGGACCCTGCTGTTCTATCGCCGTCCAAAGCTACATAAAGTGTCCCCTCAAGGCAGGCCTCCATAGCAGTCTCTCTTGTCGGGTAGACACCTTTTTTCCAGCCCGGATAATTACAGCTCCCATCAAGATAATCTATGACCTCATGATAAAGCTGCTCAACTCTGTCAATATCTATCGCATTTGCTTTTATGATTTTCATCCTTCAATCCCTCTTTCTGTAATTCTTGTCATTCTATACAAATTATCAGCAAAGTTTCGCAAATAATTCTACTAGTAGAAGTTATAAATTCTACTTGTAGAAGTTATACTTTCTGATATAATATGTAGCATGCTACCTGTGTTATCAAAACCCTGATGACCCTTTTGCAATGAGCAAACTTAATTGTTATGTTGAAAGGAGTGCGCATGTATTCTATATTACCCTTAATTAAGAAAATCAGCAACCATCTGGCTGCCGGTAAAAATGATTTATTGAAAGGCTTTGACCTTACCGGTACTCAGTTCGAAATACTGAAATTCCTTTATGACAGAAAAAACATCATGACCAGTCAAAAGGACATCAGCGAGTTTTTCGAAATACGCCATACCAGTGCCATACACAGCCTGAATGCTCTGGAAAGTAAAGGGTTCCTAATAAAAAGGACGAATGAGGAAAATGCAAAATATAAAAACTTCTATATAACAGAAAAAGGAGAAGAAACGATTAAAACTGCAGGCCAGAACTGGCAGATCATAAACAGCAGCTTTGTCGAAGGTCTCTCTGATAAAGACCAGGAAATGCTGTACAAATACCTGTCTCACTGTTACAACAATATGTTGTCATTTAAGGAAAATGTTCAGGAATACAAATTGTAGAATCTTTCCGGTTTCACAGTCTGTTCTCATCAGCACACAGGTCAACCAGACCTTATTATAAACATAGAAATAATCGCAAGAATGGAGTAACCCATGAGAAGTAAAGACAAAACCACAGAAATTTTTAAAAATGCACCTGTTCCGAAAGCAGTCTTGTTCAATATTATACCATCCATCATCAGTATGATCATGGTTCTGGTATATAATCTGGCGGATACTTTTTTTATCGGACTTACAAAAAACCCTTATATGGTCGCTGCTGTATCCATCGCCACGCCTGTGTTCCTGATTTTTATGGCCATGGGGCTTTTATTCGGTATTGGCGGAACTTCCCTGATATCCAGACTGCTTGGTGAAGGAAACCACGAAAAAGCAAAGCATGTTTCAGCCTTTTGTTTCTGGACAGGCCTTGCCATTGGTATCCTTTGCATGATTCTGATGTGGATATTTATTGATCCTGTCTGCAGACTTGTCGGTGCAAGTGATGAGACATTTGACTATGTAAAATCCTATATTCAGATCGTTGTTTTTGGCGTTCCTTTTCTGATCATAAGCAACAGCTTCAGCAACATTATCCGCGCAGACGGTAATGCTCAGAAAGCTATGTTCGGTATGATTCTTGGTAACCTTATTAATATTGTTCTTGACCCAGTTTTAATTTTAGGCTTTCATATGAATATTGCAGGTGCTGCCATTGCGACCGTACTCGGTAATATCGCAGCCATGGTATACTATATTCTGCATTTGCTTTCAAAGCATACATCCCTGTCTATAAAGCTATCTGACTATAAAGCAGCAGATCATATCGCCAGAGGTGTTCTCACCATAGGAATTCCTGCATCCGTCAATACTATACTTATGAGCCTGTCGAATATCCTTGTCAATAATCTTATGAAACAGCACGGAGATCTGGCCATTGCCGGACTAGGTGTCGCAATGAAGGTCAACATGATTGTTGTAATGCTGCTGATCGGACTCGGAACCGGAATTCAGCCCTTGCTCGGCTATTGCTATGGTGCCAGGAACAGGACAAGATTTCTTGCCATACTAAGATTCTCCATTCTGCTTTCTTTGAGCTTAAGCCTCATCATGACGATTCTGTGTTATCTGGCAGCAAGTCCTATGGTCAGTGCCTTTCTGGAGGATCAGACAGCACATGCCTATGGCATGGAATTTGCAAGAACTCTGATCATCTCCGGCCCCATACTTGGTGTATTATTTGTTTTTATTAATACACTGCAAGCCATGGGTGCTGCGATCCCTTCTCTGATTCTATCTGTCAGCCGTCAGGGACTTGTATATGTACCTTTACTGACTATATTCAATCTGGCATTCCATACAGAACGAACGCTTGTATTAGCACAGCCAATTACCGATTATATAACAGCCTTGATTGCTATCCTATTGTTCTTGCATACCTACAACCGAACATTGAAAAGATTTGATTCATGACAGGAGAAATTTCTGAACCTCTAGAATGGTCCGTATCCTGTCGCAATTCCAAGAAATAAAAATCCGCAGGCAATCACAAATGCTAACAGCTGAATCGGATAAGTCCATCGTATC
>QKDK01000177.1 GCA_003252135.1 Clostridia bacterium | reverse complement strand
AAGCTCTGTCTTCACGAATGAGTATTATTATGAAGGTTCGTGCGTGAATATCTGCACCTGGTTTCTGCCGTTAGTTTTAGCCTTATATAAGGCCTGGTCTGCCATCTTTATGCACTGCAGGTATTCTCCGCCCTCGTATTGCTTAACTCCGGCTGATATAGTAATGCGACAGATCAGATCATCGACTGCAGCGATTTTTTCGCGAATGCTTTCTGCGGTCTTGACTCCGTTTTCAAACGTACTATTCTCGAGCAGTACAAGAAATTCCTCACCGCCCCACCGAAAGCAATAGCTTTTTACAGAGATGCTTTCAGTAATGACTTTGGCAACTCTTTTCAGAATTACGTCCCCCTGATCATGTCCGTAGGTATCATTAACTCTTTTAAAATAGTCAATGTCAAAAAGCAGGATAGAAACCGGGGACTTTGTAAATACGAACTTGTCATCTTTATTCAGGAGCTTTCGGAGCATATTTCTGTTGAAGCATTCGGTCAGATTGTCATGATAGGTTATAAAATCCAGCTTCTTGCTCTTTAAATAGTTGTCATAAAAAAGCTTGGTGACAAAAACACTGATAATATTCAGCATGGCTACGACCTGGAACGCATAGATGAATAGAAGATAAAAATTACTGATACTAATGATTCTTGAAGCGGCATATATTTCAGCAATAAGGAACCACTGGGAAATGATACTGTAGCTTGGCGGAGAACAGAAAGATGCTATCAAAAGAAGATAGCCCATAAATATAAAATTGATGGATGCTGTGGACGGACTGTGATTCAGAATAACAAGGTCGATACTGGTCAGAATGATGGTATGAGCAAGCAGGTGAGATATAATGCTGAGAGAACGGTAATCCTTATGCTTTTTATCAACAAGAACAAGTGCGAAATAAGGGATAAGAACCAGGCAGCGAATCAATAAGGAAGACATGGTAATGACAGTATTGCCTGATATTTCAGTAACAAACAGTAATATAAAAACACAGCAGAAGGCACCGAATCCATAAAGGTTGAATTTGCGGTAATACTGATACTTCGCCTGATAAAAAGTGTATTTTTCAATATCTTTTAAAGATAAGAATTTAAACATAGTTACCTCCATTCTGTTTCGCGGCATCTTGTTATGAAGTGTGATTAAATCAGGAGAATTTTATTTTCACAGCTTTATTATATAGTGCTCCGGAATTCGAGTCAAATGACTTCTATAAACTTTGCTGTTTTGCTGTTTTCATCTGTGATGACAGCATACTTTTCGAACTCCTGTGGCATTGCGGCACAGATTGCAGAAATTCTGGGAGAAAATAAAGATGCTGCTTACAAGCGGTACTTATTCATTTTCCTGTGCAATTTCCACATAATGGCTTACGGCACCGTCAGAAAGCCTGAACAGCAGCTGTGCTATCTCCATGGCATCAGCATCAAATCGTGAGTTGATCCACTCTATGATGATCTGCATGCTGCCCTGCATAAGATAACTGTAGATATACTTTTGAATCTGGCTGGAACACGTGAAGTGAAGCTGTGTCTTTATGTGTTCCAGTGTTTTTATTGTAAAATCATTTCGGAATGCGGCATTGTCACTGATACAGAGCAGTGTTCCGAATATTTTGTGGTTCTCCTTTATATACAGCAGAAAATGATACAGATAATCCAGGGTGCCGGCGCGTGAGCTTATATTCTTCAGATAATCATGCGTGCTTGCCAGAATATCGTTTTCAATATCCTGCAGCAGCATGTACTGATCGGTGTAATGCAGGTAGAAAGTGGAACGATTCATGTCAGCATGCTCACAGATTTCTTTAATGGTTATTTTAGCCAGCGGCTGCTCCTGTATCAGTTCGATCAGACTTTCTTTGAAGATCGTTTTTGTCATTTTAGTCCTTCGATTTTCCATAAAGCTCCTTTTCTATGCTGCTTGGCACATTATAATATAGACAAATTTATGTTTTTTGCTGTTTATTGGCCATTATAAGAGGTAATGTCAACAACACAACTTTCATAAAACATCTGCGGGTTGTTAATTGTACACTGTGTTGATATTATTATAACAGGAAGCAATCATAAAGTCAAAAAACAATTAGTCATCCGAATGCAGACATTTTCAGAAACAAAAAACCAAATGATCACAGGAAACAGCGGTCAAATAAAATCCAGAAGAGCGAGGTAGCATATGAAGGTATTTATGATAGGAGGAACAGGGTTACTGGGAAGCGAAGCAGCGAAAGAACTGATTAGCAGGGGGCATACTGTGACATCCATTGCTTTACCGCCCATACCACAGGGCGCTGTGCTTCCTCCCGAAATGAAAATTGACTTTGGAAATTATATGGAAATGTCAGATGAGCAGCTAAAGAGCTACTTCAAAGACTGTGACGCGTTTGTATTTGCAGCAGGAGTGGATGAGAGAGTAGAAGGACCGGCACCGATCTATGAGATGTTCAAAAAGTATAACATAGATCCGCTGAAAAGAATGCTTGCGCTTGCAAAGGAAGCCGGAGTGAAGCATTCTGCAGTCTGCGGTTCTTACTTTTCCTACTTTGCAAAAAAAGATAAAACAGGAAGTATTCTCAGATGGCATCCCTACATCAGAAGCCGCGTCGATCAGGAAAATGCAGCGCTTGCATTTGCAGATGACAGCTTTGATGTGGCCATTCTGGAGCTGCCTTATATCTTTGGAGCACAGCCGGGACGAAAACCGGTATGGGTATTCCTGGCAGAGAACATAAAGAAAATGAAGAAAGCAACTCTGTATCCGCGCGGCGGGACTACAATGGTCACGGTGCATCAGGTGGCACAGGCCCTTGCCGGTGCACTGGAACGAAATCATGGCGGAAACTGTTACCCAATCGGTTATTATAACATGACCTGGATACAGTTTCTTACCATTGTGCACAGATATATGGGATATGAGAACAGAAGGATCATTACTATACCTGACTTTATGTACGCACTGGGCGGAAAAAAGATCATGAAGGAGCAAAAGGCAAAAGGACATGAAGCCGGTCTGCATATGGTCAGATTCACGAAGCTGATGTGTGCCAACCTGTTCATTGAACACACCGAGGGCTGCGATTTCCTTGGTGTTACGCAGGATGATATTGACGCAGCAATCGGAGAATCTATATTGCTCTCCATGGAAGTAATAAATAAAAAAACGGATGTAGTAGATATGAAGGGTGAATAGCAGTCAGGAAAAATCCATAAGGAACGGTCTTTCTGCTGGTAAAAGCAACGGAAGGTGAGGATTTCATGAAGAATAAGATAAAAGTATTATTAACAGGTGCTACAGGGAATATGGGTTTTGAGGGGCTAAAGAGGATATGCAGGCATCAGGAGCAGATCGAACTCGTGCTGTTAGCACTGGATACAAAGGCAGACCGTGAAAAGCTTAAAAAATATACGGCACAGGACAACATCACCGTACACTGGGGAGATCTGACCTGTTATGAGGATGTGCTTTCGTGCATAAAAGGAGCTGATCTGGTGCTGCATGTCGGTGCCTTTGTTTCGCCGGCAGCAGATTATCATCCGGAGAAAGCAATGAAGATCAACTACGGCTCGACCAGTAATCTGCTTAAGGCCATCAGAGAAACAGGACAGTCAGAAACAACGGCCTTCGTATATATCGGGACAGTGGCTGAGACAGGAGACAGACTTCCGCCCATCCACTGGGGAAGAGTGGGAGACCCGATCAAGCCCAGTGTCTTCGACTACTATGCGGTTTCTAAGATCGCGGCGGAACGTATCGTAATCGAATCCGGACTGAAACGCTTTGTCAGTCTGCGTCAGACCGGTATCATGGGACCAGGGATGAGCAGGATCCAGGATGCGATCATGTTCCATAATGGATTTGACAATGTGCTCGAATATGTGACAGACAGAGATTCCGGAAGACTGCTTGAGCATCTGGCCCTGTATTATGCTAAAGGCACTCTGCCGGAGACGTTCTGGGGACATATCTATAATATTGGCGGCGGGAAGGAATGCCGTATTGATACCTACAGTTTATATAAGACCATGTATGCAAAGATTGGAATCACAAGACTGGAATACATCCTTGATCCAAGGTGGCAGGCGACAAGAAATTTTCATGGGCAGTATTATCTGGACTCGGACAAACTGGAGGATTATCTTCACTTTCGGCACGATACACTGGATTACTTTTATAATATCTATATTAAAAACCTGGGAATGACCGGTGTTCTTTCACGCTTTCTGTGCAGTCTGCCGGGCGGTCAGAAACTGATGGGTACAATGATCAGGAACAGCTTTAGAAAGCTTGCAAGAACAGAGCACGGAACGCTTCACTTTTTAGAGAATAACAAGGAAGAATACATCGAGGCCTTCTTTGGAAGCAAGGAAGCCTGGGAAAAAATACCGGACAGTATGAGGAAGGTCAAGCATTACCGGAACTGGGACAATGTACAGCTGCTCGACCATGGGTACGATGAGACAAAAGCGCCGGAAATGCTGCATCTAAAGGATATGGTAAAGGCAGCTGCATTCAGGGGCGGCACCTGCGACTCGCTATCTATGGAGGAAGGGGACTGGAAAACACCTCTTTCCTTTACCTGTGCTTTTGGACATGCTTTTTCTGCAAGTCCCAGACTGGTTCTCGAAGGCGGGCACTGGTGCCCGGATTGTGAAAGAAAGAGCTGGAATTATGGAGAACGGGCAAAAAGGGATCATTTTTTTGCACAGGTCTGGTATCCGCTGCACGGCAAAGGGGAGAACAGAGAGGTGCCAAAAACAGTCTCAGAGCTTTTAATGTAACCGTAAACCATAGAGAAGTGATATTCCTTAAATAAATAAAAA
>QKDK01000315.1 GCA_003252135.1 Clostridia bacterium | reverse complement strand
TACAAAATACCTGTCCTCCGACAGTGACTATGGTGTCGAAAATTGTATGGTATATTCTGCCATCGATGCTTCTCCTGTATATAATTATAAAGTGACTATGATTCAGACAATACAGAACGACAGCTGGTATTATTCCTACCTTCAGACGGATAAAGATTACTTTTTTACAGGTACTTCAAGTTCCGTATGGCCTCAGCTGTCTCTCACAAAGTCAATCATCGGAACGGACTTTTACAGTTCTTATTACTCGAAGGAATTAGGCTTTATAAAGCTCGATATAGACAGCGAGACGTTGTTCTCTCCTTTTGGCAGCAAGGTCTCCCAGTCAGACCTGACCTACCAGGCTTATGTTCTTTCCGCTGATCATGACATTATCTATTCAACGGTGCAGAATCCGGACCCCGATGCGCTCGATCTCTCTGAAAAAGCAGAGCAGGATGACGGCACCGGTTACTTTACAGAGATTGCCGGCAATGATGTATTTTTTATCAGGACCACACTTTCAAACTGCGATCTGACACTGGTCGTATTGTTCCCTACCGATACCCTGCTTGACAGAGTCACCAGGAACTATAAGACTGCATTCCTTATGATCATGCTGATCGTTGTCTTTATCATATTCAGTTCTGTGATCTTTGCCAAGATCTTTTCTCTGCGGCTGAATCACCTTCTGTACAAAATGAAGCAGGTGGAACACGGTGACCTGAACATCACAACACCTGATATCCGCGGAAATGATGAGCTTGCCCTGATCGACCGAAGCTTCAACCATATGGTCAGTAAGCTGTCAGACAGCATAAATAAAAATTACATCATAGAACTGGAAAAAAAGGAGGCACAGCTGCACTCCCTGCAGCTGCAGATCAACCCTCATTTCTTATATAACACACTGGAGACTATCAGTGCCATCGGAATGACCTCGAAGGTATACTCCATCTGCAATATATGCGAGCACCTGGGTTCAATTTTCCGTTACTCCACGAACAAAGAGCAGCAGGATATTGTTACTGTTGAACAGGAGCTCAATCATACCAAGGATTATGTTTACATTCAAAAGATGCGCTTTCAGGATAAGTTCGAGGTGTCTTATCAGGTCAAGCCAGCACTATTATACTGTATGATTCCAAGGTTCATCCTGCAGCCGCTTGTCGAGAATGCGATTCTGCACGGCTTAAAGGATAATGCCCTTCCGGGGCACCTCGATATTGTAGTAGATGAGATGGATAATAACCTCATTATTATGATAACCGATGATGGTGTCGGTATGGCAGAAGCAGAAGTCGATGCTTTGAACGCCTACATCAATGAAAACCAGGAAAACCTTTTGAAAGAACGAAAGAGTAGCATCGGTGTCAAGAACGTGAATCTTCGGATCCAGCTCTCCTATGGTTACGAATATGGTATTACCATAACAAGCAAAAAAGATGAAGGCACCTGCTGCCTGATCAAGCTGCCGCTGCGCGGAAAAAAGGAGGTCTGAACATGCACAGCATACTGGTAGTTGATGACGAACCGCTGGTCCGTCAGGGTATTATTGCAAGAATTGAATATCTGGAACTGAACCCTTCTGCTGTTTATGAGGCATCCAACGGAAAACAGGCCATTGATATTGTTAAGGAGTTCCATCCGGCGATCATTCTGACAGATATTCAGATGCCGGAGATGACCGGCATCGAACTGGTCCGGAACCTGAAACCGCTGTATCCTGACATTTTCTTCATTATATTAACAGTATTTGCAGAGTTCGATTATGCAGAAGCTGCACTGCACCTTGGTGTAAATGCTTACCTGCTGAAGCCGATCTCAAACACAGAATTGAAAAAGACACTATTAATGATCGAACAAAAGGTATGTGAGCAGGAGCAGATCCATGCAGTCCTGCTGGAAACCGACATCATGCGGAAAAGTCTGCGTGAACTGAATTCAGAACAGCTTTTTCACAAGCTTCTCCATACACCTGAAAGCAATCATGCTTTTATCAAAGAAGCCATGGATTCACTGTTCGAGTTCAGGGATACAGCCTTTGCAGTGGCCATCATCAACATTGACGGCAATACCTATACGGACTCGTATTCGTTTAGCGACTGTGATCTCATCAAATTCATCGTCACCAATATTATCACCTATCAGGAATCACCTGTCCGCCGCGCTGTATACAGCAGCTTTCAGAATGTTAACCAGGTTTACCTTGTGCTGTCCCACAGCAACGCCGCAACACTGGAAAAGTATTACAGCAGCTTTCTGGGCAATCTTTTGTATATTGTATCCGCCAGATTCTCCATATGCCTTACCATCGGCGGGTCGGATGTTACCTCTGTCGTGAACCTGACTGCTTACGAGCATGCCAATGAAGCATTCAGACAGCGTCTTTTATCCGGCAACGGTGATTTTTATATTTATTCGAAGGATGCCGCCGCTCACAGTGACACCATCCCGCAGAAAAACCTGAATCTCCTGATGAAGTATATTGAACGGTGCGATACAAAGAACATCGAGATCATCCTGGACGAGATCTTCTCGAACGAACACATGAAATCCTTCTCACCCAATTATATCCGTATCGTCTGGGTCAAGATCATGAATGTTCTGATACAGACGGCAGGCAAGATGTTTCCCAATGCGAATGCCGAATTGAATCAGTCCATTCTGGACATGGACATTCTGGACAGCTTCCATACCAGGGAAGAGCTTAAAGATTATCTGTACCAGCTGATCATTCGTTCGCTCCATGTCAATAATCTGGAAGACCTGAGCAGCACCAATCGTATCCGGCTGGCTATTAATTATATTCAGAATCATTTTAATCAGGACCTTGTCCTGCAGGAGCTCGCTTTTCAATATTCCCTGAGTCCGAATTATTTTTCAAGTGCATTCAAGAAAGAGACCGGCATGGGACTGGTGAATTATATTGAAGCTCTGCGAATCGAGGCTGCCAGCGATTATCTCCTGCACACAGATGAAAATGCTTCCGATATCGCCTTGAAGGTCGGATACCATGACAGTCAGTATTTTTACAGAGTGTTCAAAAAAGCAACGGGCATGACCCCGCTGCAATACAGGAACGCCCATATTGAGTAATGAATCTCTTATTGCATGAGAACTATATGATCAGAAAGGAAGTTCTTAAAACCATGAATTTGCATTATAACAACAACCAGTTCAAGATCCTTCAGCTAACAGACGTTCATTTTACGGATGACTGTGCTGATGACAAAAAAACAACCCTTTTAATGAGCCGCCTGATTCAGATCGAAAAACCGGATCTGATCGTGCTGACAGGTGATTTTCTGACCGGAGAAGAAAATGTCAGGTATGCCGCTGCAGGCCTGAAGCCTGTTACGGAATCAGGAATTCCATGGTGCTTCGTCTTTGGCAATCATGATACCGAATACGGTGAAAAATACGAAGCACTGACAGCTGCCCTGTTCTCACTGCCCGGCTGCATCCAGTTCAAAACTGCTGCTGATACCGACGGCATGAGCAATTATACGCTGAAGCTCTGTGATCATCATGACAAGCTCAGCTGGGTGCTCTTTATGCTGGATTCCAATTCGTATAATGCTAATCCGAGAGTCGGCGGTTATGACTATGTGCATTACTCTCAGATCAGCTGGTATCGAAATAAAATCAATCACTATCACAGTATGAATGCTAATTTCGGTGCACTTGCTTTTTTCCATATTCCTCTTCCGGAATACAACCGTGTCTGGGAACGGGCTGTCTGCTATGGTGAAAAGAATGAGACCGTATGCTGTCCGGAGCAGAACTCCGGCCTCTTTTCTTCAATGGTAGAGAACGGCCATATGCGAGGTGTATTTGTCGGACATGATCATATTAACGATTATTGGGGCGAGTTATTCGGAATCCGGCTCTGCTACGGCCGTGCGACCGGCTATAACACCTATGGCAGGGACAATTATCAGCGGGGCGCGCGTGTTATTACACTGAATAATCCGGATACCTATTCCTTCCAGACACACATAAGACTTGCCGATCTCTCCCTTGTCAAACAGCAGAAAAAACACATGCCGGCATTTACCGGCAAGGAGGAATACCATATATGAAAAAGCAGATCTATTCCATGAGCGGCACCTTAAGCAAAGGATTTGTCGGTCAGATTGCCTATACAGTATGCCTTGACAGAACCTATCATACACTTGATGCAGGACTTAGCTTTGACAAGCGCACGCTTCCCGAAATCACACAGGAAGTAAAGGATGAGGTCAGGCAGCAGGTAAAAGAACTGTATGGGGGAGAATTCAAAACAGAGGAAGAACTGACCGATGCCTGCTCTTCCATGAAGACAGAGATTCAGCTGCTGGTGCATATGAATGACGAATTCATCGGCGGCATACACAGACAGCTGACCGACCGCCACATGATCATCTCAAGGGATCATGCGACCGAGGGCGGACTGCCGCAGGCAGAGATATCAGGTGTCATTAAGATCATAGTCCTTGTATTCAATGTACTGCAGGACGATACACATTACACAGTCACCCTGTCCGTAGATGATGAGGAGACAGCATGATATTGATGTAAGTTCAACATCACACTACATTTTGCGCAGAGGTCATGCGCAGGAAAGAGGTTACCATGTTTAAACGTCTGGAACTGCACAATCATACAACGGAATCGGATGCCAGCATTACGGTTTCCGAACTGCTTGATTTTATGCTCGAAGATCATGTGGATGCTTTTGCTCTCACAGATCACAATACTATCTCGGGTCATCCAAAAATCAAAAAACTGCTTGAAGAGAACAACTACCAGATCGAGTGCATACCCGGTATGGAATACACGACTTATTACGGACATATCCTGTGTCTGAATCTGACCAGATATGTTCCATGGGAGAATATCAACGTTCACAGACCGGAGCTGCTTTTTGGAGCTGCAAAAGCTGCCGGTGCTCTGACCGGTATTGCACATCCCTTTTCTTATGGCGCACCGTTTGCCAGGGGCTGTCGTTTTGATATGAAAGTCACCGACTATTCCGCCGTTGATTTTATAGAAGTCTTCAACTGCCTTGAACCGCTGCACGAAGTCAATGAACCCGGACTAAAGCTGTATGAGGATCTGGTGCTTCGCGGTGAGAATCTTGCCATGACAACCGGTATGGATCTACATGGCAGATGGAATATGAAGGGACACTATGCAACCTACGTTGACTGCAGGGACGATGAGCCTGTCACTGCTGCACTTGACCGTGCCGTCAGGACACAGCACACTTTTGTCACGAAAGGGCCGGTCTTTGAGGCTGTTCTAACCGATGTAGCCATAGCTACAAACAATGCAGAGCCCGCCATCTGCTGCCATCTTCATGAGGTATGCAAGCCTGGATTTACACATGACGCTGACTCAGTATGGATGATCGAGTGTCTGACACGTAATGGTTTTGCATGGTTTGAAGCACCGTCACTTGCTGCAGCAGACTTTATGATCCCTTTGCATGCGATTAAAGAATTGCTGTCTGATCCAGGCTCTGGCCGGGTCATAGTGAAATTATACGAAGGTAACACAGGAGAAGGGCATTCCGAGATCGAACGGCTGATCGCGATTGCACCGACTGTGATACTGTAAAATTCTAAATGTAGCCATGGCTACATTTACTGTATGGGAGGTTCTGCCATTGAAAACCAGAAAAGATTATACTTTTGACACGACGATTTCACCAGAGGTCCTAAAGAATTATCTGTCGCGCTCTGTAACAGCAGGCGACCTGTATAAAAGCGAAACATTAATGGATGATATAAGAGTACTTCTAGATCTTGGCGTTAAATTCATCGGGCGTGCTTCCGGTGTATGGTTCATGACTATGGATGATGAAGAACATTTTGCCATGTCAAAAGCTCTTTGTGAAAAGATCCATAAAAAGGATGCCGAGATCATTCTTCAGGCCTGTGTCTTTGAAGCGGTATTCAATGAGCTGAATGCTGTAAAGATTCCTGCCTATGTTTTTGAGGCCTTTGGACTCCCGGAAGAAGAAAGATGCTTTTGCATTGATGACATGCTTTTTCCCGAAGCTCCAAAAGGCTTTATCTGGAAGGATGAAGGCGGGATCCCGGATCTGAACCGCAACGAAGCCAGAATGTGGTTCTATTACCGTGCGACCAGATATATTGACTGCGGATATGAAGCGCTCCATATGGGACAGATTCATCTTTATACAGCCAATGACACCGGGATGCAAAAGACCTATCAGCTTTTTGATATGATACGCCGTTATGCAGAGAAGAATGCCAGACGCCACAAAATTCTTCTCGATGCCCATACACATGGCGTGTCCGTGAATGGCAGACTGCTGTTCGATTACCATGCAATGCCTTTTACCAGATTCCCACTGCTTGACAGAGAGGATGATGCTCTTGTTCTGGTTCGTGAAGGCTTTTCAGAGGGCGGTACAAATCCCAACGGCTGGAGTGCAGATGTCATGCCTTATCTGATGGAATACGACAACTGGGGCGGCAAAATGGCAGATGATTTCAGTGAATTTACAAAAAATGAACGCGCCTTTATGGACTGGTGGGGATACGACCAGATCGGCTGGTTCGCTAATCAGTCCGAGGAGAACCGGAACCGTTTTCTTGAATATACCTACAAATGGACTGCGGTCAACAATACGAATGCTTACTTTGAAGTTCCTTTCCGCCGTATGTTAAGCAGTGCTGCAGTTGTCAAAAGACGTGCGGATAACGGGGCTGTTGACAGGGCAGTATTCTACCAGCTGAATGATGCTTCCGCTTCCTGTCCGCTGGGCTTCTCACAGGAAAAGACTGTGAAGCAGCTCTGGTCAGACGGCGATGATGAACTACGGCAGAAAGCAGGAAATCCGATGCATCTCCTTCAGTATGGTGCACACGAGACTTTTGATCCTGCAACAGGCTATAAGCTGCCTGAAAAGATCGTTGTATACGGAAGCTTCCAGTCCCAGGTCGGAGCTGTAGATCACGATTCCAACAGCGAAATCACCCGTATGTATTATGTCGGTGATAACACATATACTTTATCGGTCGTGCTTCCATATCCTGGCACCTATTCTTATGCTGTCTCGACCTATGGAACATTGTCAGCCACCTACTGCAGTGATCGTTTCCCAAGAAGCGGCTCCTCGAACAAGGCTTCCTTCACAACCGAAAAAGAAAATACCGTAGTAAAGTTCACCTTTATCTTTATGGAGAACAGTACTACGGTGGAAATTATCTGAACACCTACTCAAGATCATCAAAATCAAAGGCTGCGGCCTTGGTATAACTGGTCACCTTTGCTTCAAAGAAGTCCGTCTTTGTCTGATTCAGGTTCGAAAAACTTTCGATCCACTCCATCGGATTTTCTGTGATGTCAGGATACAGTTCCTCAAGGCCTATTGCCTTCAGCCGCTGATTGCCAAGATATTTGATATACTTTTCGATCAAAAGATCGCTCATGCCAAGGATCTCATTGTTCGTTACATATTGTCCCCAGGCAATTTCGTGCTCCACACCTGTCTTCATCATGTCTCTGATCTCTTCTGTCAGCTCTGCGGTGAACACTTCGGGATTTTCATTCTTCAGTTCCTTGACTATGTTCTGGAACAGGACCAGATGTGTTATCTCATCCCGGTTGATGTACTTGAAGATCGTACTGGTGGCAGTCATCTTTCCCTGTCTGGCCAACGTATAAAAGAAGCTGAACCCCGAATAAAAGTAAATCCCTTCCAGTATGTAATTGGCAATCACTGTTCGCAGGAAGTTATGCTGTGACGGTTCTTCATGAAAGGTCTGATAAATGCTTGCAATATAGCGGTTTCTTTCCAGCAGCTGCTTGTCCTCCCGCCATTCATCGTAGATCTTATCTCTCGTTACCGGATTGGTCACTGTATCCAGAATGTACGAATAGCTCTGTGCGTGAATTTCCTCTTGAAATGTCTGGATGCCAAGCAGCGAAGAAATCTCGGGTGCCGTTATGTAACGTGCAAGGTTCGGCAGGTTTTCGCTCTGAACAGAATCAAGAAAATTTAAAAATGATATGATTTTGTCGAATGCATTTCTCTCTCCGTTGGTAAGCAGCGGAAATTGTTTCACGTCTTCATTCAGTGATATCTCTTCCGGTATCCAGAAGTTGTTCAGCATGGTACGGTAAAAGGTGCTGGCCCAGTTGTATTTGATGCGGTTCCATTCTCTCAGGTTTGTTGTATTGCCTCCTATCATGGATTCTGTTCCGCGGTTTCCAAGCTCGTTGAATATCTTCTTTCTGTTCATTGATCCTCCATTTCTGATTTAACTGGAGCAGCTCGTGCACTCATCCATCTCCAGTGACTGATTTCTGATATAATAAATTGTTTTCAGCCCATTCTCCCACGCTTCCGTATAAAGTGTCAGAATCTCCTTCGCTGTCAGGTTCGGTGTTATATAAAGGTTAAAGGACTGCGCCTGATCAATATGACGCTGCCTGATTCCGCACGCTCTGATACTATAGAGCTGGTCAATGGTATGTGCTTCCTTGTACAGCCAGAAGTTCGCAGCATTCAGATCCGGTGCAGTCTTTGGAGTAAAGCTCCCCTTCTTTTCTTCTACAAAGAATTTCTTAAAGATCGGATCAATACCGGCTGTAGTCCCGGCAATGTTGGAAGTACTGCCTGTCGGTGCGACTGCCATGATATATCCATTCCGTATGCCATGTTCGGCGACCTGTGCCTTCAGCTGCAGCCAGCGCTCATTAATATAACCACGCTGTTCAAAATACCGGCCGTTCTCCCATTCTGACCCTTCAAAGACCGGGTATTTCCCTTTTTCAACTGCCAGTTCCATGGAAGCTTTAATTGCCTGATAGGCGATCTCCTCATACAGAACATCCGCTGCCTGCTCGTGCTCCCTGCTCTCCCAGGCAATTTTCTGATTCACAAGATACTGATGATATCCACTGGTCCCAAGTCCGATGGCACGGTACTTGTCACTGGTCACTTTTGCTTCTGCGACCGGGAACTGATTCAATGTCACTACATTATCAAGCATACGAATCTGCAGCGGAATTGTGTCCTTGCATTCCTCAAGCGTTATTCTTCCGAGATTTATGGAGTTCAGATTGCAGGTCACCATATCCCCTGAACGAACTGTCGTTACGATCCTGCTCCCGTTTGCTTGTCCGGAAGCCGGAAAAGTCTGTATCGTTTCTTCTTCAAGTACAGACTCGCTGACATTCTGTGCGATCTCGTGGCACAGATTAGAAGCATAGATCATGCCTGCATGTTTGTTCGGATTAGCACGGTTCACCGTGTCGCGGAAAAAGATGAACGGTGTTCCTGTCTCCACCGCACTTTTCATGATCTTCTTCATGATATCAAGCGCCTGTACCGTTACCTTCTCCAGTTCGTTATTCTCTTCACAGGCAAGATATCTTCTGGTAAATTCCCTGTCCGAAAGTTCATCATAGGAATCTTCCAGGCAAAAGCCCATCACCTTTTCAACCTGATGCGGGTCAAAGAGCGACCAGCTGCTCCGCTGCTTAAGTCTCTCCATGAACAAATCCGGAATACTGACCGACGGAAAGATATCATGCGCTTTCCTGCGATCATCTCCGTTGTTCGTCCGCAGTTCAAGAAACTCGTAGATATCTCTGTGCCAGATATCAAGCGTAACGGAGGCACCGCCTTTTCTTCTTCCCAGCTGATCGACTGCGACTGCTGTGTCATTGTAAAGGCGGATCCACGGCACGACTCCGCCGGATGCATTCTTAAATCCGCGAATATCACTGTTCAGTGACCGGATCTTTCCGACATAGATGCCTAACGCTCCGCCATGTTTTGAGACACTGGCAAACTTCTGGTTGACATCGTAAATAGACCAGAGGTTGTCGCCGACTACAGATATAAAGCAGCTGCTCAGCTGATAGGTCTTTGTTCCGGCAGCCGCAAGCGTCGGTGTTGCTACTGTCATCTTCAGCTGACTGAGCACGTCATAAAATTTCTTCGCAAAAAAGCATCTTCTGTCACCTTCGGGTATCGCCAGGTGCATGGCAATAACCATAAAACGCTCCTGCGGCAGCTCATAGACTTCTTTTTCATACCCTCTGATCAGATACCGGTCAGATAACAGCTTCAGCCCTTCATAATTAAAAAGCTTATCCCTGCCGGTCTCTATATAATCCCCAAGTTCTCTTATCTCTTCCGTTGTATAGCTCTCTGTCAGGTAACTTCCATAGTATCCTTCCTCTGTCAAAAATGAGACCAGTTCAGTAAAATCCCCATATCCAAAATGGTGGTATCCGCGGTGGATCGCCGCTTCTTTATACAGATCAGCCATAAGCAGTCTGGCTGCCACATACTGCCAGTTACTGTTGGTCTTCTTTGTCAGGTTCCCTTCATTGTCACGCACAGTCTGCAGAGTCTTCTCTATTGCCGTGCGGATCAAAATCTTTTGAATCTCTTTGGTACTCATCCCATCGCGGAACTGCAGGTTGGAATCCATCTCAAGCTCGTACGGATTACAGCCTTCAATCCCATCACAGGCATAAGCTACCATCTTTTTTGTTTTCTCAACGGTCAACGGCTCATAACGGCCATCTCGTTTTTTTATATTAATCTCCATAAGAATAACCAATCCTTTCCAGTGTGATACCTGATTATCCGCCTCTTTCCATGCAATAACGGTATATTTTTTATTATATAGAAAGCCAATTGATTTTGCCAGCGTTTTTTACGAATCTGCGAAAATAAATACAATATATTGTACCAACCATCAATCCAAACAGCATATATGGTATGCGATGTTCATGGCAGATAATGTTCATCCAGATAATGTTCATCCAGATAATGTTCATCCAGATAATGTTCATCCATAAAATCAGCTGCTTTCCGCACAAAAAAACTACCTGCCAAAAGGCCGATAGTTTTGCGTTCCCCTATGTAATTAAAACGGTACCTTCTATACCATATTTATGTCATTCAAAGTAAGTGTATGTTTTGTTATTTGATCAGGATTCCGGTCGCATTCCCCACTTTACCGCCCTTTTGCGGATAAGCTTTCAGGTTCCTCTGCAGTGACGTGTCCTGTGGTACTTCATCAAGAGAAATTGCTGGATTCTTGAATACCCACTCCATATAATCCTCTGCTTTCAAATCAATGGAAATAATTGAAAAGAACATCTGAAAGCGTAAAATATGTGAATGTGCCGGCAGAACATGCCGAAGATTCGGTGCTAACAGCCAGGAACTGCAGTAAAAGATACTATCTGCATATTCCCTGTCATACTGTGTAAAGAAGTCAACTGCTTTTGCAATGGATGCTTCACAAACTTCTCTCTGCAGTCTGGCATCCGAAGGTATATGGATGCTGACAGCCTTTTTCCCATCAAAAACCTCTTTCTCATATTCCAGTTCTCCGATTCTGAACTCCTCCATAGCAAGCTGCCTTGGTGTCCAGAAATCTCTGTCAAAGCCATATTCGCCATAGCTGTCTTTGTGTTCCCGCACAAATCTGCTGAATGCAGCCATGGTATCTGTAAATATATCCTCTGGTATCCCTGCTTCCTGATACCGTTTCGACGTAGCCACTGCTGCCTGCAGCATGCAGGTCAGCATTCGATAACCCTGTTCATCTGCGCCAAGAAGCTCCCGCAGTTTTTCAAGCCCATCTTCCCATGTTTCCTTCGTAAAGAGCTTCTCCATCTGCGGATACAGCTGTTCCCATTCAAGCTGCGCATGCAATGCCGTTATGTTCTGCACGACTTCTGCCGGTAGATTGATTTTTTCACATAAAGTTTCAAATGTCATAGAAGACCTTTCTTTATGATGTCAGGGTTTTGATCAGACTGGTTATAGGATTACTGATTGTTTGGAAGCTGGTACTTACCCTTGTACTCTGAGAACATACGCATAAACTCTTCGTTGGTTCCCTTCTTTACGTTATCAAGATATTCATGAGTATCAAAATGATCTTCCTGCAGCTGAATGATACTTACACCAATGTTGGAACAATGGTCAGCAACACGTTCAAAATTCGTCAGAATATCAGAGAAGATAAAGCCAAGCTCAATGGTGCACTCTTCCGCACGAAGACGCATAATATGACGGAATTTGAGTTCCGCATTGATCTCATCGATGACCTCTTCAATGGGTTCGATGGTTGCAGCAAGCTTCAGGTCCTGCGTCTCAAATACCTGTACTGCTGTTTCGAGGATGTCTTTTACCGCCTGAATGTAAACTTCAAGCTCTTTTACTGCACTTTCTGAAAATGTAATCTTTTTGTCATACATTTCTTTTGCTGTTTCGACGATGTTAACAGAGTGGTCGGATATTCTCTCGAAATCACCGATGCTGTGAAGCAGTATGGACAGCATTTTGGAATCCTGTTCTGTCAGGTTCCTGCTGCTTAACTTCACAAGATAGGTACCAAGTTCATCTTCATACTTATCCACTTTGTTTTCCAAAGCATATAGCTGTGCGGCTTCTGTTTCATTGTAGTTGTTCAGCATAGCGATGGCACGAAGCATCGAATCCTTTACGATGTGAGCCATGTTCATGGTTACGCTAAGGCTCTGTTCAACTGCAAAGGACGGCTGCTCTAAGAATCTGGCATCCAGCAGCTTGAAATCCATGATTTCCTGTTTTTCTGCATCTGATTCAGGTATTGTTAAGAAGGCAAGCTTCTCAAGCACCTTGGAGAACGGCAGCAGCAGTATGGTAGCACCAATGTTAAATGAACTGTGGATGATTGCAATTCCTTTCGGATCGGCAGCTTCTGCCAGGAAGGAAAAATCAACCACTGCATTAATCGCATAGAATACCACCAGGAAAATTGTCGTACCGATCAGATTAAAATACAGATGCACCAGCGCAGCTCTCTTCGCATTCTTGTTAGCACCGATGGAAGAAAGAATAGCCGTAATACAGGTTCCAATGTTCTGTCCCATGATAATGGGCAATGCTGTTCCAAAACTTACAGCCCCGGTCATACACAGCGCCTGCAGAATACCTACAGATGCAGATGAACTCTGGATGATGGCGGTAAGGATCGCGCCCGCCAGGACACCAAATAAGGGGTTGGAAAACATTGTCAGAATACTGGTGAATTCAGGTACTTCACGCAATGGCTTAACTGCATCGCTCATTGCTTCCATACCAAACATCAGGATGGCAAAGCCAAGAAAGATCTCTCCAAGGATTTTCTTTTTTTCTGATTTGGAAAATAGTAAGAATACTATACCAACCAGCGCAAGGATCGGTGAGAAGGACGAGGGTTTTAACATCTTCACCCAGAAAAGATCACTTTCGATTCCTGCAAGACTTAAGATCCAGGAGGTAGCCGTTGTACCAATGTTGGCACCCATGATGATTCCGATGGCCTGTGTCAATCTCATAATACCGGAGTTGACAAAACCAACTACCATGACCGTCGTCGCCGACGAAGACTGTATGACCGCTGTAACTCCCGCTCCCAGAAGAACTGCTTTAATCGGGTTTGATGTCAGTTTCTCCAATACTCTCTGCAGCTTGCCGCCTGTAAGATTTTCAAGCCCATCCCCTAAGGCTTTCATTCCGTACAGGAACAGTGCCAAACCGCCAAGCATTGCTAACACGTTAAAAAAATCCATATTATTGCTCCTTTTTCTGTCAGGTTTGTGTACGATTTTTAGGCATACATAATTATAATATCATAATAATATAAAATGTAAATTTCTAATTTCAAAAAATTTATGTAAACTTTGTGTCTGTTTGCTAAATCCGTGTAAAACAGGCACATGTCAGGCTTCATCAGATGTAATACATGCAGTCATTCTGATTGCCTGTATTTGACAAACGGTAACTATTATGACTATTTTCGGCACCTAAAATCAATGGAAGAAATAGGAGACCGATTCATTTATTGATATTTTTTACAAATTGCTTTATACTATAAACGTATACTAATAACTTCTTATATCTGGCCGTCACACTGTTACCAAGGAGGTTTTATGAATACTACATTAAAAAGTCTGATTACATCATTTACAAAATCGATAGATCTTTACAACTACCTCTTAAAGAACCATCACCGGAGAACAGCAATAGCTTCCTATACCATCGGACGGGCCATGAACCTGTCAGAACAGGAACTAAGCGATCTTGTAATGGCGGCAGCACTGCATGATGTCGGAGCACTTACTGTCAGTGAACGTGATGATCTGGTCCGCATGGATGTTGAGAACCCATTTCCTCATGCAAGGCTTGGCTGCTATATCCTGGAGTCTTTTGAACCGTTTCAAAAAATATCCCGCATTATCTTCTATCACCACTGGCCTTTTGATAAGGATAACAACTGGAATCCTGAAAAGGGCAAGGTTCCCATGGCATCGTATATACTCCATCTGGCAGACAGAATAGAAATTCTGATCAATCATGACCATCATATTCTTACGCAAAGAGACGAAATCAAAAGTATCATAAACTCCTACAGCGGTACACTTTTTCACCCTGCTGTCGTGGATGCTTTTAACCAGATTTCAGAACTAGATGTATTCTGGCTTGACATAGAAAATATGAGCATGTCAGTCCTGCTGGAACAGGCTATATCAGAAAATCTTGCCATCGAGCTTTCCCTGGAGATGCTGGAGCAGTTCGCATATACGATCTCAAATCATTGATGTACGGAGCAAGTTCACCATATCTCATTCTTACGGTGTCAGTGCGGTCTCATACAAGATCGCCTCACTGCTTGGCTATCAAGAGGAGACCTGCCGCAAGCTGCGTGTCGCCGGACTTCTTCATGATATGGGCAAAATTGCAGTTCCTTCCTCCATCATTGAAAAGAACGATCTGCTGGATCCGGCGGAACGCTCTGAAGTCCAGTCTCATGCGTACTTCACCCATATCATCCTGCGCGATATAAAGGGGCTTGAAGAGATCAGCTCATGGGCATCAAACCATCATGAGAATCATGACGGAAGCGGCTATCCAAAGCACATGTCTTCCTTCATCATTACTGAAGAGATGGATATCATTGCGTATGCGGATGTGTATACTGCATTATGCGAGAACCGCCCTTACCGGGCAAGCCTTCCTTCCAGCGAGATCATCACAATACTTTCGGAGCATTTTACCAGCAAACACGGAAAGCGTGTCTATAATACGATCAAGAGCAACCTTGAGGAGATCGACCTTGCATGTAAAACTGCCCTTGAAGATGGAGAATTAAGATTTCATGATTACGAAGAATTTGCAAAAAGAGCCAGTCTGCTGGCATAGTCTGAAAAGACAAAGGGGTGAGCCAGACTGGCTCACCCCTTCTTATATCTTTTCATAGATGTTGACCTGACTTACCTGTGAGTAAGTCTGTGACATGCAACGCTTATATTACACCTCCCGGTACAGCTTCCTGCCGCAGGAAGGACAGACGTCTGCTTCACAGTCCACCATATTGTGACAGTGGGGACATTCTGCTTCTTCGACAAATTCCTCCAGTTCAGATGCAAAGAACTCAACCTTGCCGCACTTCGCACAGATCTTAATCTCAACCTCCAGCCCGCCGGATTCTGTTCCGCTCCATGAGCCTGTTATAAATCCTGCCTCACCAAGCTTTAACTGCTCTACCCCGATTGATTTCATGTTAGCCCCGCAACGTAAACACTCCATAGTACTTCCCTTCTGCTTCATAATAGTTTTTTATTAACAGCCGCTTCCTTTATTGACTAAAAAAGCTTTATGAAATTATCACACAATACATACAGTATATGGTAAAGGAGATTTACGTTTCGGTCAAGACAGACTAAAGTCTTAGTTGCATTACATGTCTTCTTTTTTCTTCTTTCTGCTTCTGACAACCATAACGGTACCGATGGCCACAACCGCTATACCTGCTATATAAAAGATGGTGTTATTGGTCGTACCGGTCTGTGGAAGTACATCCACTCCGCCTGCAGGAGGAGAAGTTGGTTCAACTATATCGATCAATGACGGCGTCGGCGTCGGTGTTGAAGGTACAGGTGTCACCGGATTAGCCGGCGGTGTAGGTTCTTCAATGATGATCGTAGGTTCCGGCGTTGCTGTCGGTTCCGGTGATGCGCTCGGTTCCGGCGTAGACGTAGCGGTTGGTGTCGGTGTAGCGGTCGGAACAGGCGTTGCTGTCGGTGTCAGGATCGGACTGTACCAGAAGTTGATCACTGTCGTTCCATCATCATTCAAGGCTGCTGATTTTTCCTGCGCATCCGCAGTGTATCCTGTTACACTGAGTGCACCTGCCGTTACGCTCTCCTGTGTGACCGGTGCAGAGTAGGTAAAGGTTCTAAAAGGTGTGCTGTTCCCAACATAATAATGATTAACTGTATATTCGGTCATTTGCTGATCATAGTAAAAATCAATGACTGTATCACCTTCTGCAGCAACAGCTGTTGTCTGTGATGCATAATCCGGAGTATAGCCAACTACTCTGCTGTCTCCCGTTAAAGCATATGCCGTAACACTGGTCTGACTGACCGGAATATAATATGTATCAGTCTGGAATGGAGTACTGCTGCCTTCATAATAATGGTTCACTGTATATGCCTGCATTGCAGCTACAACACCATCAACATGCCAGCCATCCCAGTCCCACTTCACTACATACCAGTTGATAGTCTCATTCTTTGCAAGAATCAGATACTGACTGTCTTCACTGTATCTGATATCTGTTGTTTTCAGCTTAAATCCGGTGGTACGGACAGTTCCGACAGCTTCTATGTTGGCACCGGGAATCGGAGAAACTACCCAGTCAGTTTCAATCTCCTGTCCTGTACAGCCTGGTACATTATCATATTTCTTATCATATATTTTTAACGAACCGCGCACACCATATGTATAGTTAATCGGATAGTACTTTGAAAATTCCGGCGGTATCACAGATTCTGTCTTAACATAGTAGGTAACATATGGTTCCCATGTTGCTGTAAACACGATAACATTACCAAGATAGGTTGGAACCCAGCCAAGGAATTTACCGGCAACACTGGCAATAATAAAGCTTGGAAGTTCAATATACTTGCCTGAAACATAGCTCGTACCATAAAAATGATTCCAGAAAGCATCACCTTCTTCATATATTCCGTCTTTATCCACATAGATAAACAGGTTAGAAGCATCCTTATCCGGCACCATCAGGGACTTTTCTTCCAGCGTTCCCTCTTCGTTCAGATCGTACATAATTCTGTACTTGCCAAAGTCCACCCAGCTTCCTGTAAAGGTTACATTAGCAGCCGGCATCACAAAGCTTTCCCCATTGATATAGTAGATTCCGCTGTATGTCCATCCAGTAAATGCTTTGACCGGTGTATAAACGCCGCCGGACAGAATGCAGGCATAGATATCACCAGTGCTCGTTGCTGCAACTGTATATTCACTGTCAGCTGTAACACTTTCCGTATCCGGTTTGGTAACAGGAGTGTAAACTGTTATCAATGCACTTCCTGATACGACCTGCGAACTCTGGCAGATCACATCACCGCTGACCTCACTGCCCCAATCGTAATTTACTAAATATGTGTTTTCAGGAATAACAATAGCTTCTGCAATAGAAACATTCGTTAAACTGCCTGCTACAGTAGAAATCATAAGCACAAAACATAATAATCCTGCAAACAATTTCCTTCTTCTCTTGCTTTTCATAGTAATCTCCTTTACAAATCAGAATGACCTCATTATGGAATATGGTTAACCCCTGTAACTAATTTC
>QKDK01000046.1 GCA_003252135.1 Clostridia bacterium | reverse complement strand
AACTCCTTTTACAAGCAGATCCTGCGCCTGATCAAGACGAACGCTCGCACCGGCATTATATAATGTGCTTACTGTTGTTGTCAAATTCATAGTCTGTGAAAACTGAATCCAGACTAAGCTCGCATTATACAGACCTGCCGACAATGTATGCCAGACAATATTGTCATCTGAGTAGGCATTAATATAAACATTTTCGCGATCATACAGATATATTCTATCCCCAGCATAATACCTGATAGTCTTCTCTTCCAGAACGTTTTGTGCATAATCCAACGTAACTCTGTTCCCGCTGTAAAAATGCTGATAAACCGGTCCCTCCACATCGATATTCTGGCTGACATTCAGTGTTACCGTGTCACCACTGTTGTAATATACTTCATGCTCCTTCTGGACTTCAACTGTTGTCGTATGGAAGACTCTTTTATAACTTTCTATACCATCTTTATAAGAACCAACATAGATAAGATTATACTCACTGTTCAAATCTTCAATTTTTCCGATGAACTCATTTGCAGTCTGATGTGTAATTGTAACAATACCGCTGTAATCCTCTATAAATCTTCTGACATACCAGAACCAGTAAACCGATTCCTTATAAAGCGTTCCCGGCTGAATCTCCAGTATACTGATATCCTTGTCATACCCTTTATCATCAGCCTGTGAGCGATGCAGCAGATAATAATACGCATCATAAACAGGAACCGCATTCGAGGTCCTTAGAACATTCTTATCTGAAACAGCGTATTGATACTCAAAAAGATCATAAACATCATCACTGTACGATATATACTGACAATTCGTCTTGTCAGCGTAATAATCGTATTGTGACTGCAAATCTCCGTCATAAAAGACAAGGTTCTCATCCACCATATAAGATTTGCCTGCCAGTACAGATAAATCATCCGTTATACCCCAGGTGTCCCATACCTCATCTTTTGGAGCAGAGCCTGTAATATCTTCTTCATCAAGCGCTGCATAAGGCAGAAATGTATAGGTATTCCAGTATGTTGATGCATATGAGCTGTAGTATGTGATCACATCATCTGAAGATACATAAGAACCCGTTGTTGGCAGACTGCTTCTGGTTGCAGCTGTTATGTTTCCGTTCACAATGAACGCCTGATTAAAAGTAAAGGGATCCATCTGTGTCAGCATGATAAACAGCTTATAAGTGTTATTATTACTTCCAGTTGCTGTCAGCCCGACTCTTGTGCCGTCTGGCAGATACTTACTGACAGTAATGCTTCTTGTTGAAGATGAAACTCCCGAATAAGCATTAATATCATAGATCAATGAAGCCTTATTACTATTCAAAGCAACATTGGAATAAATCCTGAGCGCAGCTTCCCATGACAGATCGTTTTGTTCAAAACTCGCAATGCTATATGTTTTTCCTGAAAACAGATCGGTATTCTTATAGGTCGCCCATAACTGAGACGCACTTTTTGATGCGTAACTGCCATCAAAATGTGAGTCAGCACTGATCAGAATAATGTCAGCTCTGTCGATCAAGTCATAATTCGTGACCAGATTAAGCTCGGTCGGTGTTGCAGTTATCACAGAAATATGATAGTTACTGATCTTATAATCAACATTTCCAGACAGCGTAACATCAGGAATACTTCCGCTGTCTACAGGATCACCTGCATTGACCTGCACTGTTTTAGCACCTGTATAGACAATATTATTGCCTGATAATGCAGACTTTGGTTTATTCTCATTAAAAGTAATCGTAAATTCAGCATCCTGACTGACCCACCCTGCATATAACGTCATACGCTGACTGGTCAGGTAATCCTTCTGAATACTAGTTCCAATATCATATGAAATGGTTGCAGCAGCATCAAGATACCAGCCTGTAAATATATATCCGCTTAATGTCGGTGATTCCGGAATCTGTATGTCAGAACCATCTGAATACTGATAACCATTCAATAATACGTCTTCCATATCAGCCGGAAGGTTTTGCACTAATGAAGCAGCACCTGACGGTTTATTTCCGTTAAAGGTTATATCAGCAGTCTGCGCAGTATTGCTGAACCATTTAGCGTAGAGTATTATTGTTTTTTGACTGTTTATCATCGTGACATATTGCGATTTTAAAGGCGTTCCAAAAACAAAAGGCTCTGTATAAGAAGCATCTGAATACCAGCCTCCAAATGTATATCCTGAAAGTGCAGGCTGCGCCGGCTCCGTAACAATACCATCATTTACGCCTCCGCTTCCCAGTTTTTCACCATTCCAGAATACCCCTGTGATATCCTCCGGTATTGCAGTTCCTCCTAAAGACGAACTGAAATGTAAAGTCAGCACTTCGGCTGTTGCAGGTATGATTACTTCCCAACCGGCATAAATTGTCTTACCTGTCAGATTGTTCGTGGATGAAACCGCAACAGTTTTAGCGGAATCCATGAACCAGCCTGTAAATACATATCCGCTTCTGAACAAAAGAGTTGAGAGCAGTTCATCCAGGTTTTCAGGCTTATTGCTGACCATCGTGTCGTTATATTCACATTTGACCCATCCCGCATACAGCTCTGTGTCCTGCGATGCTCTAACGTCAGAATCATATTCTGTGGTACATGCTGCATCAATATACCAACCGGTAAAAAGGTACCCTGTTCTCTCAGGAATATTAGTTTTCAGTGTAATACTGTCTACGGGGAGATCAGTGACCGTATCTGTACCGGCATTGGAATTAATTGTTAACTGATACCAATTTGCATACAGCCTGACATCCGTAATTACATCAGAATTAAAATCATACTGTTCCGTACATGTAGTGTCTGTGAACCAGCCGCCAAACAGATAACCTTGTCTGTTAGGTGTTGTAGAAGGCTCCGTCACATGTCCACCGGTCAAAATAGGTGATTCCGAATCCGGCAGCTGTGATACAGATGTATCATCGGTATTTGGCAGATAAACTGCCGAGTAATAAGGGTTCTCAGACCACTTTGCATATAGCGTTATATCTGAATACGTCGGATCTGAGAAGGTATAGGCCTTTGTACACGCAGCATCTTTATACCACCCAATAAAATTATAAGAGGTCGTATCAGAGTACCCTTTTTTAACAGTTCCGTCTGTATTTGTCTGATAAAGCAGCCCTACGCTGTTCTTTAAAAATGAATTCGTGTTACTGTATGAGTTTGCTGCAACAGCACTATAATATTCATCTGCTATTACCACATCAATTCTGTCTGCATTATAATCAGCATCGCCAACAGAAATGATCTGACCTATATCCGGTCTTTCATCCGGATTGGTCCAGCTGAAATTCCAGTTATAATCGCTTTTGTCTCCGCTGACATAGGCTTCAAAGTACGCATCATTAATTTTCAGCCTGTGCGTTCCGGTTCCTGCAGCAACTGGTACATAACTTGTAACTGGATCAATTGTTACAAGCTGATATATATTGGGTCTCATGTATGTAATTGAACTGGTATATAGACTGCTGTATGGCGTTGTACTGTTAACAATATAATTGCCGGAATCATTTGGAATAAAATATACCGGAAAATCAATGGATGTAATTACACTGCTATTGTTTGTTGTCGAATTATTATAAGAGACATAATCATATTTTCCATTGTACGTATCCGTTCGTTCAATGGTATACACAAAATGAGCTGTTGACATGTTATTGCCAGAATACCTGTAATAACGGTCAATATAGTTTGTAACATTGTATCCACCAATCGTATTTCCTGCTACATCATAAAACCAATAGTTTCGTTGATTTGCTGATGTCGAATATCTTCCCACCACCGGTGAATATCTTTGCGCCGTTGTATTCGTTGTATTGTATACAAAAGAAACAAAATATTGTTTCGATGTATCCGGTGATGCTACCGCAGCGATCGATGAGCTTCCAAGCTGTCTGCCATAAACACTCTGATAGGTACTGCTCCCAGGAGTGGTGACTTTTGTATAGTCTCCGCCGGCATACTCTTCGTATTCCGAGTCGGTAACCACCATCTTATAGCTGCCAGTCCCTGCCGGAACCCTGTAATAATATCCAAGACGATTGGTCAGTCCCTGTACGACCCAGTCAAATCCATCCTCTGTGTCTATCTGATCTTCAAAAAGTTCATAGTCCGGAACACCTTCCGGTACTGTTACCGTAAGGTAGTCTTTCGCTACAAGGTCCTGCAAGAACAGATCCTCAGATCCGCCAGGATTCAATGCGGCAGCCACTGCCATCGCTTCAAGATCGACCGGTTCCTGACCTCCGACAAGATATCCGAACTCTGAATATCCCTCGTAAGGTACGACCTCTAATACAACAAGAGGATTTTCGGCTGTTCCTGTTTTTTTCGTTGTGTCTGCGGATGGATAAGATATGTCACCACTGGCAGCGATGACAGCAGCAGAAGCTTCCAGTGTCTCTGCTTCATCCGTCGCTTTTTGCATAGACAGATAGGTCATTGAAGAGGTTACCATCGATGCTATCAGTAAAGTTATGATGCCTTTCTTCCAGATTTTCATTCTATCCTTCCTTTCCAAATCGTTCTCACTAAAAAGCAGTACTAATTATCTGAATTCCTCATGTTGACACTTTGTGACGCGTGGTATGTTTTACTTCCGTTGGCAAAATCAATTGTGACCTGGATCAGATCGCCTGACTGCACTACAGAAAAGCCGGTAACATAATTTGCAAGGAATACCTTCTTTAGATTATCTGTTCCAAGCATATTGTCTCTGATAATATCCGACAGTATATAGCTGGAACCGTCATCTGTATATTTGTAATACAGCAGCTTGCCTGTACTGCTGTCATAAACTATTATGTGATGATAGTTCACCGTCTTTGCATTCAGTGAATCATATTCGCTTGTACTGACATCAAGCACCGGATAACTGACTGCATCAACAACGACAGGGTTCATTACGATAACCGAATTTGTCTCGATGACAATATCTGCGATCAGGTTCATCGCTATCTGCGATTCCATCTGCAGCTTGATCTCCTCGTTAGAAGACCGGTAAAAGTTCATGGCAGTCGTTATGAACATGACCACTGCAGACATGACGATCATTGATACCAGCATGGATACAATCAGTTCGACCAGTGAAAAGCCGCCGTTCCCGCTTTCAGGCTCTGTGATACAGTTATGCAGGTCATCTGCTGTCTTATTCTTATGATTTTTTTCATTATGCATCATATCACACCTTCCTGCATCAGTATCCTGTCTTGCATGCAGCCCCCTGCCGTTCCCCATGTGCTATTCGATAAAATTGCGTCCCGTATCCCGGACCAGTACGATCGTCTCCGATTTGGAGCCTTGTACCTTGATCGACTCATAATAAAGATCCGTCCCGCTTAAGGAACCATAACTGCGGTATGCGCCGGACCCTTTGTAGAACGAGATCTTGACCGGAGCAGCTTTTGTAGCAGATTTTAGATCAATATCTGTGACAGCATTGGATGTCAGAGTAATGGTCAGGGCATCTGATCCTAACTCAACAGGCTCAGATTCAGTTCCATTTACTGAAATCATTGCATAATATGTCTTGTCCTCAAAGTAAAGATTCAATAGTACGACTTCCTCTTTACTGATCGTATCTATTCTTGTTTTATCAAGCAAGGTGGACAGCTTTGATGTACAGGCGGACACGTTCGCACGTGCGATCGTCGATATACTGATAACTGCAGTCGTTGACAGTATTCCTAGAATCATGACGACCACGATCAGTTCGACCAGAGACAGTCCGTTGTTATTCAGTTTATGTGCTGCACATTTGCTCTGATTCATAGTTTTCCTCATTCCTGCTGCCTTTTGTTTCTGATACAACCTTTAATTCTTGTTCCAGTTCTGATAGCTGATCTGGATGGAGCTCTCCACATTGATCGAACTGCCGCCTGTCTGTGTCGAATTATTGTATACATTAAAATACTTACCAATATCAGGGTTGGCCACCAGCTCATTCAGCTTGACATCGGAGGTCTCAACAAGAGTGGCATAGCTTGATACAAGAACATCTCCTCCCGCTATGATCAGACCGGAAAAATTCCCATATACCTCCACATCGCCATTGGTTATGATAACTGTATTGGTCCAGTTCTCATCCCTTGGAACTGTGACAGTTCCCACGCCGTTCGTAAAATAAGCAGCGCTCAGGTAGTAGACTGTATCTGTGTTGGTCTCTGCATTATGTATGGTGGTAACATCATGTCTCTCCCCACTGGAGCTGCTAAAATTTGTCTGCAGCAATGATGTGTTGATCAGATAACCGAACATATCTGTACTGTCTGAATCAATTACGTCAGAAGATGGTATCATGGAAGCTTCTGTGCTGCTCAGACGAAGAAGCAGAGCATTGAATTTTTGTGTCATGGAATTCTTAACAGGAAGCAGAGTAAGTCCGCTTGCAATCGTATCTTGGAAAAGACTGTACTGATCAGTACCGTTGTAAGCAATAATATTGCCCATGGTATAGATCTTTGAAGCATCTGCAGGATAGCTGATCACGCTCTGCGCCCCAAGATTGTTGATCTGGGCCATGATCGCCTGTCCTCTGACCGTTGTAATAAACTCCTGATAGTAGTCGGCGGCACATTTTGCATTCTTGAATTTCAGGTAATAGTAGGTCATGTTTGTTCCGTTCGTTGTAGCAACAGAACGCTGGATATAAGGGTCTGCAGGATCAACGTATTTTTCAAGCATGATACCTCCTGCTGACTTATTCAGTTCCACGTCAATATACACACCATCCGTTTTATCTGCATCTGTAAGCTCTGTAGTTGCAAGATAGTCTGTTCCGTTAATCTTCACAGTATCTGTAGCCAGCACCGGATTATGTCCGACTCCGACAAAACATGCACCGGGAATCAGATAGGCTGCCTGCATGTTCTTATATGCGATAGATTCTCCCTGCATGATCCCTGCAGCCGCTGTACTTAGCCCTGTATCCGCAAAAAGATCGGCTTCACTGATATAAGTGTTACCGGCAAGCCACAGTTTTGTCAGTCCTGAGAGATCCAGCCTTATATTCCCCTGGTTAATAACGATGGAACTGCTTTTTGAAGGGTCTGCTTCTGCTTTATCCGAGAAGAGATACCCATAATACTCTCCGTTGGTCAGTGTCACATTGCTTCCCGATGCACTTAATGTCAGATCGTCTGCAATGTAGCTGTTTCCGCTGTAAACAAAGGTTCCTCCGGCTATATCAACATTTCTCGCCCAAAGACCATTGTCTGTTCCTGTATCTGTTCCCATGACCACAGCTGCCGTCGCAAGTCTGCTGACGTTAAGTGTCTCCCCCGCTATGATCTTATAGGAAGATATGGCAGTCGGACTTGAATTGATCAAGATATCCTTTCCGGCATACAGATTACCGCTTAATGTGACCTGTCCGCCAAGCGCTGTCGAACTGTCAAGTCCGGTTCTGACCGTCCCGTTTGAAATGATCACATATTCAGAATCGTACAGACCGTCCGACTCTAAGTCATAATTCATATTGATGTCCGGGTAGGTAATATCGATAATAATATCCGTTGTGATACTGGTATCATAACCGCCATCCTGATAAGTAATGGACACATCATGTATTGTTATGGTTCCTGTGACCGTATTAATGGATACTGCACCTTCGGGCAGTGTATCACCGCCTATAGCTGTGATCCATCCGGAGATCAGAACAGAATTGTTGCTGCCATCGATCTGCAGCTCTTCCTTCAGTTTTTTATAGAACTCTGACTTTCTGTCTGCATCGGCAGTATCCAGATAATTCTCAAGCATGCTCTCATAGGATTCCTTAAAGGCAGTCGTCACCTTCTGCCTTAAATCAGTCGTAAACTCTTCCATGATACCTTCTGTATCATAAAAATTCTCGGAAGCCTTTTCTTCCACCGCTTTCATATCCATATTCATCATGGTAACAGAAAGAATCATTGCTGCGACAATACTGACAAAGAACATGCAGACCAGGACAATCACCAGTGTTGACCCCTGATTGTCTGATACAAGTCTGATATTATTTTTATCGTTTGTCTTTTTCATTCAGCATCCTCCTTACCGGTACAAAGTGGATATTACTTCTGCCAGCTGATCGCTTTTTCCCTGTTCACAGACTGTTACTGTGACCTGATAGATCATATCCTCGGGACTGAGCAGCGGCACAAGTACCGGATTGTATCCTGTTGGTGCAGGGAATAATGTTCCTGCGGCATTTTTATAATAAATAGCAAGCAGTGATTTGCTGTAGACAGACAGCTTGCTGTAATATTCGGCAACCGTGCTGGTCATATAGAGGGTCAGCTTTTCTGTGAATGTGGCTGCTGTTGTTCCCTGCGTGACCAGAAAGAAATCCGCTTTAAAATCACTAAGCTGATGAACTGCGTCCATATCGAATGTGATCTGTTCTTTATTCACAGACTGTGTTCCGTCAAGTGTTGCATCATATGGTTTATATAAAAGATAGATCTGCTTTAAGTCGGCAACCGCATACCAGTTACTGTTAAAGAATTCAGAACTGTAGCTCCCTGCTGTTCCTTCCTCCTGTCCGACATTAATGTCTTCCGGAAGCAGATAGATGACATCGGCTTTGACCCTGATCAGGCCCGTCGTGCTGTCACGCTGTATTGTCAGATTCACTGTCCTTGTTATTGCCTGTTCAATCTGATCCTTTGTCAGTTCAGTCTCCATGCTGGCAGTTGCCTGATCCTCGTAATCCTGGCGGTTTGGCGGATCAGCAGGCTGCGCATCTCCGTTATGTTCAACCGGATCCCAGTTGTTCCATTCGCTCCATGCTGCCCAGTAAGCCTCCAGCGCAGCATTCATAATCTCCTGATTGACGAACTCGACCGCATACACATGCGACTGATAAAAATAATCAGCGATCGATTCTTCTTCACTGGTAAAATCCACATTGATGATTGCGGTATCCACCGAGGAAAGGGATGTAATGTCCGGCATGGAATAGTTATTCAGATCTCCGGTCACCAGTTTATAAGGAGAAGGATCATAAGTAATATCAGCTGAAAATGCTCCTGTCCCCTGTGAAAGTCCTGTTACATGCTGGCTGTAGCTTCCGTCTGCTCCTGCAGTGGCTGTAGCGATGGTATATCCCGCTGCTTCTGCCATAACAGACTCCATGACATTCTCAGCTACGGTTGTTGCATACTGCTGCAGCTGTGTTTTCCGGTTCACTTTGGCAGAGGTCACGAACATGTTCAGCATCGGGACAACAATAATGGCAAGAATCAGCATACTGACAATTACTTCGATCAGTGATGATCCATTATTCTTACTCTTTAGCATGTTTTTCATGTTCGCGGCCTGCCTTTCTAACGTTTTCCATAGAACTACTCAATTGTCCCAAAGATATTATCTTTACCGATCGGGATATTGCCGATGACCGGCGCAACGTACTCTTTTCCGGTTCCTTCAAGACTGTAAAGGTTCAGCTGCATGGTTCCGGACAACAGTCCACTCTCGCTGTCAAAGCTTGCGTTGGCAGAAGCAAGAGACATATGCTCCGGATATTCCCTGATATACGAAAGTGCATTTTCAAATCCCTTATAGCTGCCGGAGAAGCTGATGGCAACCGAAGAAGTATATCCTGTTACACCTTCCGGATAATCAGAAGTAACATTGACCATGGAAAAGTTCTCTGCTTCGCTTCCAAAGGTGATGGAGGATATCGTAATATCTGCTTTTTCTTCCATGCCAATCAGAATCATCAGTATCTTCTCCGGTGTATTCTTCACAGAATAACTGTCAAATACGGCAGCGATCTCCTGCTTAGCCGCAGCAGTCTCTGACTTGTACTCTTCAGCCTTCTGAATCTTGTCAAACAGTTCAAGGTATTGCACATTCAGAGCATCATTCACTGTCTTCTCCGCTGCTTCTTTATCACCAAATGCAATGTAACCGAAACGGAATGCACAGACTGCAATGATCAGCATGATAAGAAAAAGGAGCATTCGCAATGTCTTAGGATTCATTCTGTCACTCATTGACTGTTCCCTCCTCTGTTCCTGCATCTGTACCTGTATCAGCACTTGCATCTGTTACCGGATAGTTACAGGTCAGTGTAAAGGACACTGTTACCATTCCGTAATCATCCTCTGTTTCTGCGATTCCTGATACCTGAACCGATGCAAAGTATGGAATCTCCTGCATCTGGAGAAGCAGCTTTTCTGTTTCTGCTTTCGAGCCGCAGCTGACATTCAGCATCAGTGCAGTCTCTGTCGAAGAAAGTGAATGGATCACCGTTCCGCTTGGAAGCTTATTCTCGAGCTCTGCTATTATCTCCATAAGGTTATCTGTCATACTTGTATTGGCAGCATCCATGTCTGCAACTTCCTGCTTCGCATTGGCAAGAAGGGTGTTCTCATTGAATATATCAACAATGTACTGGCTCTCTGCGATCTGCTGCTCAAGCTTTGTTCCTCTCTTAACTTCGTCTGTATAGCCCTTCACAGACAGGAACACGAGCAGTCCGGCTGCAGCAACGACAGCAGCTAACAGTATGAACATGGAACGCATCCCGTTCTCGTCTTTTTTATCTGTTTCAAAGACAGGACGTATGTACTGGATCGTCTGTATGGAGGCACCAAGACAGGAAATCAGCTCCTGACCTGACGCAGCTGCAGTTTCTGCTGCCTTTGTAAAGACAGCACCGGTAAGCTCTGTTACGGGTATGACCTGTACACCTAGCTCATTGCCAAGCAGAATATCCAGTCCTTTGAACTTCACACCATGTCCTAACATCTGAATTGTAGTGATGTGCATGGTCTTGCTCTTCGCTGTATAGAACTCAATAACACGGGCAACGTTGGCTGCAAAGGGCCTTAACGAATCCGTTACCGCTTCACATATTTCCTGCTTACGTGCAAGTTCATGTTCGGAGAGATCTTCCATATCATAAAAATCTCTGCCTTCAAAATGAGTTTTTATATAAGAATCATGCTCTAGCATCTGATTCGCATCATATGCATTCATCGACTCCTTGGAGCGCTTTTCAAGCACTGCATTCGTCATGATGTCTGTACCGATATTCAGCATACGCTGCAAGGAAAGTGCTTTCTTTTCCATGATCGTAATCAGGGAATTCTGCTCATTCATCTGCAGATATAAACTGACCGGTTCTTCTTTTGCATGAATTTTAAGCCATTGAAAGATAGAATTACCTACAAAGTCAACTGAAACGATCTTACACTTCATCTCCAGAGAAAGATTCAGATAATTCTTGATCAGATTCATCGGGACTGCATATACCATGATACGAAGCTGACTGGTATCTGCCAGTCTCTCCAGAATCGTGTATGCTACCTCATACTCACTGATATCCATCGGGAAATATTCGCTCTTCTCAGCTTCTATGATCTTTGGAATCATTATGTCTTTTGCCATCGGAATGGTCACTTCTCTGCTTATGATCCTGTTCGAAGCAACAGAGAACAGCAGATTCTGACAGGTTATGCCTGCGCGCTTGAGTTCAACACGAAGCACCTCAGCAAACCCGATTTTATCTCTGATATATCCATCCTCAATCATATGTTCCGGTGTATCGAATACAATACTTTTATAGATTTTGGGATTATTCTTTTTATAATCCGTCTCACAGACTTTGGTTCTGGATAATCCGATCTCAATGCTGACTACCCTTCGAATTGCCATAACTACCTCCCCGATAAACGCTTTATATCATTTTACTTTCTCACAGACCTGATACTGTCAGATACCATGAGATGATCCGGTCTCCGAACCAGACTGCAGTGAGAATTCCCGCTGACAGATATGGTCCCATTGCAAGTACATGTCCTGTTTTACTGACCTTCATCCGGATCAGGTGAATCACAGACCCATACAGACAGCCAAAGAAAAATGCCAGTATGATCAGCTTCCAGCCAAGTAACAGCCCGGCTGTTGCCATAAGCTTTATATCACCGCCGCCGATGCCTTTCCCTTTTGTTAACAGATAGATTAATAACAGAAATCCGCTGACAGCACAGAACCCGATCAGATGTGTCGCAACGGCTCCGGATGAAAGCGGCAGTGAGCATAAACCCAGAACCAGAATGAACACATTAATGCCAAACGGAATCTGATAAGTTCTCCAGTCTATTACACTAATCACAAGAAGTGCTGAGGCAAGCAGGCAGTAAAGTACACTTAACAGCTCCCATCCACAGAACAGGAAGGTGAGCACAAACAAAATTCCATTAATAGCCTCTATGATCGGATACTGCACAGAGATCTTCTCTTTACACTGTCTGCACCTTCCCCGCAGGAAGATCCAGGAAAATATCGGAACCAGATCGTACCATTTTAACTGATACCCGCATCGCATGCAATGCGAGCGGGTAGTTACGATATTTTCCCGGTTTGGGATGCGGTAAATGCAAACGTTGAGAAAACTTCCTATGATGATGCCGTAGAGGAAAAGTAATGCTAAAAAAATGTAATATATCATAATAATTGGCTAATTTATCACTTCAAAGGAACAGGTGTGATTGTTCCTCCAATAGCTGCAACACTTCCTGCACCGCCTCCATAAACTCTGACGTTTCCAGTAGCTGTAACTTCAATGGTAAAACCAGCTGTATTATACTTTGTTGCATATGTTTCACCACCTAGATTTGCAATAATTTTTGCTCCTAACCCTGTGTTAACTTCTGTTCCTGCCGGAGCAAGTCCACTTGCCACACCATTAATTGTATATGAATCAGCTGCTAACGTTCCGCTTTGTTGAAAATCTGCAATAGCAGTTTGAACTGCACTTTTTAAAACTCCAGCAGCATTTTGATCTGCAGTTATTTTTGAATTATTAACCCATTTCATAACTTGTGGAGCTAATGCAACCGCAATAATTGCCATAATCAAAATAACTACTATTAACTCAACAAGTGAAAAACCTTTATTGTTACATCTATCTTTTTTTATCATATTAAGTCTCCTTTTATTTTAAATTTACTCCAACTCCACCACCAGTAACAGATATTTCTCCTGTTGTAGCTGTAATTGCAATTGTAAAATAATCATTTGCACCATCAAGATATTTTACAGCATAACTCTCTCCTCCAAGATTTGCCAAAACCTCTGCTGCCAGACCAGTGGTCACGATATTAGTTGTAATTGAAAAATCACTAGTATTCCGCAAAGTGTTTCCGTTTATATAATACGTTATATCCGACGTTATATTATTACCATTTGCTTCATATGCGGCTACCGCAGTTTGTACTGCACTCTTTAAATTCCCTGCTGCATTTTGATCTGCTGTAATCTTTGAATTACTAACCCATTTCATAACCTGCGGGGCTAACGCAACCGCAATGATAGCCATAATAAGGATTACAACAATCAGCTCAACCAGGGAAAATCCATTGTTGCTCATTTTTCTGTTCTGTAATTTCTTTAACATACTTTCTCTCCTTCACATTTTTTATTTATTATCAAGCCGTAACAGCGTCCCACCCACTACTTCCGGCCAAATAACGTATTACAGATTGCCAAGATTACTATACATACTGATCATCGGTGAATAGATGGCAAGTACCAGTGTCCCTACGATCAGTGCCATAACGATGATGATGGCTGGTTCCATCGCAGCAGTAAGTCCCTGCGTAGTCAGTTCAACCTCTTCTTCATAGTACTCTGCCACCTTATTCAGCATATCTTCTATATTACCGGTCTCTTCTCCGATCTTTAGCATATGGTGCACCATCGGTGGGAAGAGTCCTGACTTTCGAAGCGGCGTGGAGGTCGGTACGCCTTGCTCTACCTCATATCGTGCCTGTTCCAGCGCCTGCTTGTATAATATATTATTCATGCTCCTTGCAGTAATCTCCAGTGCTGTTGCGACCGAGATACCGGTACTGAGCAGGGTGCTCATGGTCCTTGAGAAGTTCGCACTTACACTTTTTACATTGAGCTTACCAAAAATCGGCATCTTAACAGCCACCTTACCAAAGAATATCTTACCCTGTGGTGTAGCGGTGAAGAACCGAAGGAAGAGCACGATGATTACAACAAGTGTCAGTGCGATATACCACCTGTGGATAAAGAAATCACTGATACCCATGACAATTCTTGTGATCAGCGGCAGCTGTGCTCCCATATCGGCGAACATGCTGGTGAACTTTGGCACTACGACAACCGACATCACTATCATGACAACGATTGCTACACTAATCAGTACAATCGGATATATCATGGCTTTTTTTACCATGCCGGTCAGTCTGGCATGCTTTTCAAAGTGCGTTGCCATACGTTCAAAGGCAATGTCAAGACTTCCGGAGGCCTCTCCGGCATCGACCATGTTGATCAGGATGGTCGGGTATACAGACTTTGTATGACGCATCGCATCCCCTAAGGTCTCACCCATCTCAACCGCGGTCTGGGTATCACGGATTGCCTTTGCCAGCGCTTTGTTCTCTGTCTGCTCTGCAAGCATACCAAGCGCCTGAACGATCGTAACACCTGCTTTTATGATACTGGACAGCTGCCTGCAGAAGACACCAAGGTCTCTTGCTTTTACACCGCCGCCAAGGGATATATTGATATCTCTGGTCAGAATATTCTGTTCTTTGATCTCGGTTGCAATCAGCCCCTCGCTTCTCAGCTGCTGACGGACACGTTCCGCGTCCTTTGCCTCCATGGTTCCTTTTTTTTCTTTGCCGTCCTGCATGACAGCTATGTATGAATATTCCCCCACTAGGTACCTCCGTTCGTTACTGAAAGGAATTGTATAAAATTGTATGAAGTTATTGAACAATAAGCACATTACCTATTATTGGATAATCATAAGTCATTATTTAACGACTTTCAAGTACTCTTCTTCACTTTTAACAAATTAATTTTTAGATTTTACCAAAAAACTTCACGAAAACAAATTATTTTGTTTCTTTCAGGCATTTAAGTAATGAAACAGGCAGAACTTCGTATCCTGCTTTTCCTTTCAGTTTACCGTTATGTAAGATCTTCTTCGATAAAAGTGATCCTGCGCATCTCTTCAATCGAAGTAATCCCTTCCCTTACCATCCTGGCTGCACTCATGCGAAGGGTACTCATCCCTTCTTCAAGTGCGATCTTCTGGATCTCATCTGTCGGAACATTCCGGGCAATCGCAGTCTTTAAAAGCGGTGTGACCGGCATGATCTCATAGACACCGATTCGGCCGATATATCCTGTCTCATTGCAGTTCATACAACCGCCTGCTTTATAGATGGTCAGGCTTTCCTCCTGCGGCACCCCAAGAAGTACACGGTCGGTCGCATCTGCTTCGATCTTTTTTTTGCAGCTGCAAAGCCTTCTGACCAGACGCTGTGCGATGACTCCGACTGTGGAATCTGCGATCAGGTACGGTTCGATTCCCATATCCACAAGTCTTGTTATGGAGCTGGCAGCACTGTTCGTATGGAGGGTGCTTACCACAAGATGGCCTGTTATGGATGCAGACACGGCAATACTTGCAGTCTCTGTATCTCTGATCTCACCGATCATGATGATATCCGGATCCTGACGCAATATGGAACGCAGGGCATTGGCAAATGTCATGTTCGCCTTTGCATTCACCTGTACCTGATTGATACCGTCTATATTGGCCTCTACAGGGTCTTCTACGGTGATGATATTCACGTCTTCCTTGTTCAGCTCACTAAGAGCGGTATATAAAGTCGTTGATTTACCGGAACCTGTCGGACCGGTAACCAGTATGATTCCGTTGGGGTTTGATAAGATCTTATCGAACTTATCCATCTCTATTTCGGAAAATCCAAGCAGCTTCTTATCTTTTGTCAGTGTCATCTTGGAGGTAAGACGCATAACGATCTTCTCTCCAAACACAGTCGGCAGCACCGAAACACGAATATCAAACTCAGTTCTGTCAACGATCTGTGTGATACGGCCATCCTGAGGCTTACGCTTTTCTGAGATGTCCATGCCGCCTATGATCTTTACACGTGCCGATATTGCGGCAAGCATATTGATGGGATAGCTTCCGATCTCATGCATGACACCGTCTACACGGTATCTTACACGGATCCTGGTCTCAAGTGCTTCTATATGTATATCACTGGCACGCTGTCTGACTGCCTGTTCTATTGTCTTCTTTACAAGAATAACGATCGGCGCATTCTCAACATCTGATTTTACGGCTTCCTCATCAGATTCATCAAAAAGCTCGACACCACGTTCCTTAACATACTTCTCGGCAACTGCCTGTGCTTCCGCATTGCCGTAATAGCGGTCAATGCAGCTGATGATATCCTCCGGTGTTGCAACGACCGGTTCGATCTGCATACCAGTGATGGCGGATATATCGTCAGTCGCATAGATATCCATCGGATCTGCCATGGCTACCCTGAGCATGGTGGCATCAAAGGTCGCGAACTCAAACGGCATAGCGGTATACTTCTTTAGCAAACTGCTGTCCTTGATCAGCCCTATGACCTCCTGCGGAACACGTATCCCTTTCAACACAACAAAATCCAGCCCTAACTGTTTTGTCAGCGCCGTTGCTATCTCCCTCTCTGTTGTGAACTGAAGCTCTAACAGGACTGCTCCGAGCCTTTTTCCTGTTTCCTTCTGTTTGGTAAGAGCAGTCATTAACTGTTCTTCTGTGATGACCTTCTCCCCTACAAGAAGATCACCGATTCGTTTCTTTTTTCGGAATATTCCTTCCATTTAGCAGCTCCTTATGTTGTGAAATCCCCACTCGTTCCATCTTTCACTCATAAGTTCATCATCTTTACAGGCCCACACCTGGTATGTTTCTTACAATGCCAAACAGCAGTAACAAGGTACACAGAAGAAACAATAGGACCTCCTGCCATTTCTTCAGTTTGCGGCTTCCTGTTTTAATATATGTTACGGTGTAAAATCCGAGCAGCAGTAAAATCAACGGTAGCAAAATAAAAATAGCCTGATTGCTTTGAAATGCTTCTTTGAAATCCAAATGCAACATCGCCATGAACATATGAGTCACGCCACAGCTTGGGCACTGCAGTCCTGTGATCCAATGGAATACACAGGGAACCGCCCAGCCTGTTATATTTACAAACAACGCATAAAGAAATCCGACTAATAAAACAGATCCTATTCTAATAAGCTCTAATCTGGTCCGTTTCCGTACATCTGTATTCATAATACCTCGGTCAATAAACTTTTACTGATAATGTTCTTTGTATCTTAGTAATTCTGACCATTATTGTAATTCTGTCCGTAGCCGGAATCATACATGGTATTCAATTCGTTCTGAAGCAGTGCATAGGTAACGATCGACAGTCCGAATATGCATAAGAGCAGGTACAGAATACCAGTGTTGCTCGATTGAACTCCTCTGTTCGCTTTCAGCATATCAACCTGATCTCCCATGGTGTATGCCCAATAATAACTGTATATGCCGCAGGTCAGCATGGAAAATAAGAATGCCATGCCGCCGCTTGTAGGATTTGGTTTATTGCTTGACAGATTCATCTCATCTGTCATGACAATGAACCAGTAAATTCCATAAATACCGCAGGTCACAAATGTTAAAATAATACTTACCGCAATTTCTCTTCGTTTCATAATCTTCTCCCCGTCCGCATGTTTCATTCTTTGTATTATAATTTTACTCATTTTCGTTGGTCTTGTAAAGAAATTTTTGTGTTAATCATGTAAATTCACAGGTTTTGTTTGAATTTTTTCTGACTTTATCTAATTCTTGTGTTTTTTCCATTTGTTT
>QKDK01000368.1 GCA_003252135.1 Clostridia bacterium | reverse complement strand
CCTTATTGCAGCTGCCTGCTCAGTCATTTCTTTTTCTATCCTTTGCTCCTGTTCGAGAATCTTAGAGTAACGTTCAATCTTCTCTTTGTTTTCTTCAGAGCTGGTAAGGTTCTGCTGCAGTTCCAGTGTCTTCAGCTCAATATCCTGATTTAGTTCTAGGATACGCTCTTGTGTCTCATGCATCTGGAACGCAAATGAACTGTATTCTGTTTTGATTTCACTCAGCTTTTTCTGTTCCTGATTCAGGTTCATCTTGGCCGTATTCTGCCGGACGAACAACTCCTGCTGTTCTTTCTGGTAAACCTCAAGCTTCTCACGGCATTCTGCTCTTCTTAGCCTCTCCTGCTCTTTTCTGCCGGATAATTCATCAAGTTTTTCTTTGCATGCCTGAATTTCCAGCTCACGTTCATCAATTTCACGTTTACGTCCAAGAAGATTGCTGTTATTCTTATACGTACCACCTGAAATGGATCCGCCCGTATGCAGGTATTCACCTTCCAGCGTAACGACACGCAGCGAATACCGGTATTTTTTTTCAAGAGCTATGGCATGTTCAATAGTGTCGACCACTATAACCTTACCAAGCAGATAAGAAAGCAGCGGTGCAAAACGTTCCTCTGCAGTAACAAGTGTATTGGCATATCCAATCACACCTTTTTCGTCAGAATACTCCCTCTGGCTGTTATCTTTGTGTATCTCCATGCTGGTCAGCGGTAAAAATGTAGCACGGCCAGCTTTTGATTTTTTCAGCAGCTCGATCAGTTCTTTTGCAGTATCCTCGTTATCAGTAACAACATTCTGTATATTATTTGCAAGTGCAGTTTCAATAGCTGTTTCATAAGCCTTTTCGACCGAAATGATATCTGCCACGACTCCTATAATTCCAGGATTCTGCTCTTTTTGCTCCATAATTTTCTTAATACTGGAGCCGTAACCATCATATCGTTCTGCTAGGTTCTTTAGTGATTCAAGCTTTGATACTTCAGAAACATAACGCTGCTGTTCATTATCATATTCAGCATCTGCTTTCTTAATGGATTCCTGCAGCTCTTTTATTGCTTCTTCTAATAAGGTGATCTCTTCACTTTTCCTGATGATATCATCAGAGGCCTCCTGTAATGCTGCCTCTTTTTCTGCAACAGTATTAATGACCATAGCTTCATCACTTTTATTCTGAAGCATCTTCTGCGTAAATTCAGCTTTTTTTATAGCTGTCTGTTCACATAATGTTTCAACACGCTGAATTGCTGTTTTTATTTCTGTATTTGAATGCAAGTACCGAAAAACATCATTATTCAGTCCTTCCATACTGACAACACGTTCTTCAATACGCTCTTTGAGCTTTTTCAATTCACCTGCTATTTCAGCCTGGTTCTCGTCCATACGTTCGAGCTTATCCGAATTTTCATGTCTTTTCTCTTCATAGCCTTTTAACTCTTTTTTCTGAATATCTATCGTTTCCTGAACCTTGTCAATACGCTCCTGATATTGTGTCTCATTTCTGTAGATACCAGCGACCTGCTCTTCAAGCACACGAACCTCGCCCTCTGCTTTTTCTATCTGAACCTGCAGATTGCCTCTTTCTGTATGTCCTTCTTCCAGACCTATATTGCATGATTCAAGCTGCTCTTCCAGTTTTTCATATTCAGCTTTTACACCGTCAAACTCAGAACGTGCATTTGTCAGATCTTTTTCTACGATTGTAGTCTTGTCATCCAGTTGAATTTTATTCTTTTTATTATTCTCGAAATCAATTAAGAACTGGTTGACCTCAACCAGTTTTAATTCATCTCTCAACCTTAGGAATTCTTTTGCCGTTACTGATTGTTTTTCTAGTGGTCCCAGCTGCTTTTCAATCTCACTGGTAATATCTGTTACACGTGATAAATTCAGCTTTTCTTCTTCAAGATTCTTTTCTGCCAGTGCTTTTCTTTTTTTGTATTTTACGATGCCGGCAGCTTCATCAAATAATTCTCTTCTGTCTTCCGGCTTGCCGCTTAAGATCTTATCGATCTGCCCCTGTCCGATAATAGAATACCCTTCTTTGCCTACACCGGTATCCATGAACAATTCCTGGACATCCCGCAATCTGCAGCTGCTTCCATTGATCAGATATTCACTTTCTCCTGATCTGTAAACACGTCTGGCAACTGTTACTTCTTCAAAATCTATAGGAAGCTTATGATCAGAATTATCCATAGTGATGGCAACATAAGCGAAGCCAAGAGGCTTTCTTGTCTCTGTGCCTGCAAATATGATGTCCTGCATACTACTGCCGCGAAGCTGTTTTGCGCTCTGTTCCCCAAGCACCCAGCGCACTGCGTCTGCAACATTACTTTTTCCGCTCCCGTTTGGTCCCACAATTCCGGTTATACCATCATGAAATTCAAATAGAATTTTATTTGCAAATGATTTAAAACCCTGGACCTCAATACTCTTTAAATACATCTCAACCCCCGCTGCTACTGTTTTCCATTGCTTTTAACTGCTTTAAAGAGAGATAGGCAGCTTCCTGCGCTGCTGCTTTCTTCGTCTTGCCAACTCCTCTGGAAAGCATCATATCTTCCATCTGGACCTGAACACAAAATCGTTTGTCATGATCCGGTCCTTCTTCATAAATCAGACGATAAGATAATTTCTTTTTGAAAATACTCTGTACATATTCCTGCAGCCTTGTTTTACTGTCATAAAACAGCTTTCTGTTACTGATATCTGCCAAAACATTATCCAGAATAAACCGATTGGCTTCTTCATATCCGCCATCCAGATAGATTGCTCCAATAACAGCTTCCAGAGCATCAGAAAGAATAGAGTTTCTTTCTCTTCCTCCCGTAACATCTTCACCTTTTCCAAGAAACAGATAATTACCCAGAGAAAGTTCTCTTGCACAAGCTGCCAATGACTGCTCACATACAAGACTTGCACGCAGCTTCGACAGATCACCTTCCTTCATCTGCTGATTTTCTGAAAATAAAAATTCGCTGGAAGAAAGTTCAAGAACCGCATCACCAAGAAACTCCAGTCTCTCGTTATCATCGGCTTTATTGATCTTCATTTCATTAGAGAATGAGCTGTGTGTCAATGCACGCAAAAGCAGGTCCTTTTTATCAAATGCATAGTTTAGTTTCTCTTCCAGCTCATGTATCATTTCGCTGTACATTTCAAAACTCTTTTTCATTATAATCCTCCGCTACCCCGAGAAACCAACTAATTCCAGCAGGGCAAGAAGTGCTCCTTTCAATTCACGAGAACAGAATCTTCAAAGTTAAGACATGTCCCATAAATCTGACAATGACGTGTTATATGCAGCGATAACACGTCATCCTATAGACAGAATCAATTTGGTAGAGCCTGTATAACATGCATTCCTTCTTAGTTAAGTGCATTTTTGATCTGCTCAACAACATCGCCGACTGTAACGATATTTTCAGCATCTTCATTTGCTATCTCAATATCAAACTCTTCTTCGATACCCATGATGATCTGAAAAATATCAAGAGAGTCAGCACCAAGATCATCAACAAATGTGGTCTCCATTGTAATCTCTTCACTATCCACATTAAGTACTTCAGAAATAATTTTTTGTAATTTTTCAAACTCCATAACAATCACCTTTCTTATTTAAAAATTTTTCGCTAACTTTTCCTGAATGATTTGATTGATCTTCTGTTCCTGAAAGACCATACACTGCAGAATCGAATTCTTGATTTCATTACTTTTTGAATTTCCATGAGACTTAACGACCAGTGCATTTAGACCAAGCATAGGGGCACCGCCATATTCAGAAATATCAAAACCCTTCAGGGTGCGCTTGAGCGACGGTTTTACAAGTGCGGCGCCAATCTTGCTGATTGTAGTACTTGTCATCCCCTCTTTGATTTTTGACATTAATGCATGGTTGACACCTTCATATAACTTAAGAATAACATTTCCTACAAATGCTTCGCAGACTATGACATCCGCTTCTCCCGCTGGTATCTCTCTTGCTTCAATACTTCCGATAAAATTTATCTCATTGCAATTCTTTAAAAGTGGAAACGTTTCTTTCACAAGCATGTTGCCTTTTTCTTCTTCAGCACCAATGTTTACAATTGCCACTTTCGGATTTTTAATCCCAACAACATTCTCCATATATATTGACCCCATCTTAGCGAATTGCACTAGATGGGAAGATCTTGCATCTACGTTCGCTCCACAGTCAACCAATAATGAAACACCTTTGAGTGTTGGAATCAATGGTGCAAGTGGTGGACGTTCAACTCCTTTTATTCTGCCGGCAATCAATTGTGCTCCCACTAGGACTGCTCCTGTGCTGCCTGCCGAAACAAAGGCATCCGCCTTTTGCTCTTTTAACAAATTCAATGCTTTCACGATTGATGAATCTTTCTTTCTTCTGATTGCCAAAACCGGAGGTTCATCATTTGTTATTACATCATCCGCATGCAGAATGCTTATTTGCTTCTTATTGTAAGATAATTTGTTCAGTTCTTCCTGAATCATATCTTCTTTACCAACAAGAACAACTGATAGGTTCTCCTTACTATTGGCAGCATCAACTGCTCCTTTTACGACCTCTGACGGAGCATTGTCACCACCCATTGCATCCACTGCAACAATTACTGAATCCTGCATCTGTATGTCCTTTCGTGTAGCAATTTGTATTCTGTTGATTTCCTATGTACAAATATAACCGATTGAATATAAAAAATCAACACTTAATTCGGCATCTTATCAAATAATATGCCTATTCGCAAAATTCACAAAAAACAAAGAGAAGATAAATGTTTCCTCTTCTCTTTGCAGTGTTTATATACATATCTCAGCCATTAATTTTTC
>QKDK01000273.1 GCA_003252135.1 Clostridia bacterium | reverse complement strand
AAGCAAATGATTCTGATGTCATTCCGCTCTTTATGGTTACAGTTATTGAATTACCTGTATCAGAACCACTGTCAGTGACAGGCACAGGCGTTGATGTCGCCGGTGCAGGTGTTGATGTTGCCGGTACAGGCGTTGCACTGGGCTCTTTTGTTGGTATCACTGTTGGTGTCACTGTCGGTGTCACGGATGGTGTTATTGCAGCCTCTTTCGTTGGTTCGCCGGTCAAACCAGACGATGTCGCACTCGCATCTGATGGTATTGGTGTTACAGTCAATGCAGTGCCTGATTCACTGTTTGTTGGTGTTACCGTATTGGTTCCCTCAGGTGTCACTCCCGGAGAAACAGAAACAACAGATGCTTCAGTCGGTGTAAGCTTAATTGCATCAATGTTCAATTCTTCCTTCGACTCATCTACCATTCCCAGTTCAGCTGCTGCATCTTTTATCTCGTCATCTGTCATTTTATATTTAGGAATTATGATAAATGAAAAAACAACTGCAGTAAATAAAATACCTGCACCAAGTCCCCTGAAATAATATTTTAGTTTCATATTCTGTGTCTCCTCATGAACGCTTCCCATATAAATCAATTACCAGCTTAACTTCACCCTGACCAAGTCCCAGTGCTTTTGAAATCTCCAGAATTGATTTTTTCTTTTTATACAGACCGAGAATTTTTTCATTTTTATTCTCATCCTGACTAGCAGCGTCCAGAATAACAGCATCACTGGATATATTCCCTGCAGCTTTTTTAACCAGTTCACGGCTTTCTGCATTTTCCAAGGGTTTTCTTTCTGTTTTTTCATTAGAAACAGCTTTTTTAGCCTGTGCAAGTTCGATTCCGGATTTTACATGTGGTCTGCTCTCATCTGCCTCTAGCTCAGACTTTTGTTCTTTCTTTGTGCCCTGCAGTGCTTCTGCCAGCTTTTTTAGTTCTTCCTCTTTTGTCTGCAGCATATGATACATAAACACAACCTCTTCATGATTGTGCGCAATACGTTCCAGTGTCTGTTTTGAAAAATCATCTACCGAAATAATCGTCTCATTGGACAAGTTTCTGAGCTTATCCTCTGCATCATTCAGATATTGTTCTGTTTCGTTCTGAAGTCTGCCCTGAACCCTGTCCACCACTTTTTTCATATCATCCTCACCAAATGATACGATTGCTTTCTGTGTATCGTTCTCAGCCTCATTGCCAACAAAAAAACTAATTATAAAAAATGCTGCCCCCAAAATAAACAATACAACTTCATAAAAACTCATATCGACGCCCCTTTAAAATGCTGTTTCAAATTCGAATATCAATAGAATTTGTTTTTTTCTCGCTTATTTTCTCGTTCTTATTCTTTGTTTTTTTTCTTTTTTGATTCTGCTGCTCGTAAAAATTTCTGCCTTCTTTACGTGCATCATACCGAAATTCAGGATTCTCTGTTTTCACTGTCGGAACAGTCTGCTCACTGTCATGCAAGGCTTTATTGTCAACCTGTATGCTTGCATTCATTTGATCCGTCATTGGTTTTTGCACTTCAGCATTTTTAGCAATAACTGCTTCCTGTGATTTTGGTGCCATTGTTGCAATATCAATTGGTGTTATAGACATACCTATCGCCCCCTGACTTATCTGCTCTATAACATGGTTACCCGAATATCCGCACCTTCCTTGATAAACCGGCTGTGCTGAATTTCATTCTTAACATAATAGCATACATTTGAAATTGTTATTCTGCAGCCGGGATAAATTGTATCCTGAACTCTGATGCACCCGTTTGCATTTGAATCTGTCATCTCGATCAGCTTGTTCAGTCTCTCCTGGTTTGCCGCAACCGCCTCAGAAAGCAGTTTCTTTTTCTCCATGCTGTCTTTCACACTGCTTAGAATTCTGGCATCCAGCTTTTCGCCGCTTTTTACTTTCTTTGCATATGCAACAAGAATCTGGTCGATTTTATCAATTTCCTGAAGCATCGCCGGTGTCTCTTTCTCAAGCCTTCTGGTTTCATCCAGAATTTCTGGAGCAACACCAACTTCCAGTAACGTTCTGGTTCCCATGGAATTTCCAGCAGATTTCATGCTGATCATCGTAATGGACCGAACCTCTCCGCCAGTTATCAGTCCTCGTTTTCCTGTTACTATAACATCTCCTCTTGCGGAAACTGAACTATGCATGATAGCTTCTGTCTGAATATAACCTTCTGATATCACTTCTGCACTTTCGATGAATTTAGCTATAACATTACTTTTAGCTTTTAAAAGTCCCTTTCCGCCGCCTTGTATTCCGCGTTTTAATATGATCTGTCCATCTGCTATGAGTGTTGCGGCTTCCACTACACCTTCAACAATGATATCACCATGTGCATAAACAGTATAACCGCTGTTTACATTTCCTTTAATGGTAACATTGCCTTCATAATTGATATCGCCGGTGGATGGTCCGACATCTGCCGCTACTTCATAATTATCAGAAACAAATACTTTATCCTCAACTAAAGATGCATGTCCGTCAACCTCTGAATACATTTTAGTTTTATCTTCTGATAAATATATTTTATTTGCATGTCTTAATATTTTTTTCTCAACTTTTTTCTGTCTGATCACATTACCGCATACATCAATACCAGGTTTGCCTTCGTCTGCCGGTACAAGACTTGCAATCATATCACCTTTATGTACCGTACTGATATTATCAAGTTTATGAAAATCAACAGAGCCGTCTTCATTGGTCTGCGGCTTTCTGGTAAGATCAACATTGAAATAATACGTTATGACAGCATTTTTACCCTCAACGGGCATTAGAGCCTGTGCTAGAACCACTTCTTTTCCATATACTCTGTCATTCATGAAGATGTTCATATTCAGTTCATTGGCACCATACTTGATACCTGCATTCCTTAATCTGTCATAGATATCATCCCGTGTCATAAAAGCACCGCCTTTAGTCGGCGGATAGAACTTACCCTTAGCCTCCAAGCGATCTTGTCCAACGGTTATGACAAGTGTTTCTGGAACCGGGAACTTTAAAGGTGTATCTGACAGCTTCATCTCACAGACTTCAGTCAATGTCCGAAGCTGATTGGCTACAGCGGTTTTGTCAAACATAAATTTTAATTGCGTCATATAACGATCAACATCTTCATACGTCAATTGTGTTGAAACGCTGTCACCAGGAACCAACGCCAGATATACGCCGTCAGCCTTATTGATCAAACAACAATACCCATACTTACTCATCTTCAATCCTCCCCACGCATTGTCAACAGCCCCCACTATTGTCCCATAAAAATATCAATATTGCCCCCTAGTCTGACTCTCATTTTCTGTAATGCCTTCGTGTGCAGCTGAGATATCCTTGACTCTGATACTTCCAGTATTGCGCTTATCTCTTTTAATGTCAGATCTTCATAATAGTAAAAAACAATGACCTTTTTTTCTTTTTCTGTAAGAGTTTCAAGTGTTTCAAGTAAAATCTTCTTCAGTGCCTGTTTTTCCATTATTTTTTCAGGCTGTGCAAAGTCCTCACTGCTTGCTATTTCCATCTGAACATCACTTTGTTCCATATAATCATCCAATGAAATCAGATTTGAAATCTTTGTCTGGTTCTGCCAGTTCTCAAGCTCGTCAACTGAAATCTCAAGCTCACTGGCAAGCTCCTGGTCGGTGGCTGGTCTTCCATGTTCATACTCAATCTTTTGATATGCCTGATCGATCTTTTTTTGCTTTTGCCGAAGAGTACGCGGAATCCAGTCCATCTTTCGAATCTGATCCAGAATTGCTCCTCGTATGCGAAGTGAAGCATATGTTTCAAACTTCACACCCTTTTCATAATCGTATTTATCAATTGCATCAATTAAACCAAACGTTCCATAACCGACCAGATCATCATATTCAACATTATACCCAAGATATATACTGAGCCGGCCGGCAACAATTTTTACCAGTCCCGCATATTCGATAATTATTTTTTCTCTAAGTTCAGGCGATTTATGTTTACGGTAATCGTCCCATAATTTCATTTTGTCTGTCTCACCCATAATTACCTGCTCCTATTCAAGCGTTACTTTACTATATTGTAAGGACCAGAATACGATATTGCTATATCCCCAGTTCTGCATCATCGTTCTCTGCTTCTGATTTATTTTCGGCTTTTATACGGGCATCTTCTGCCTCTTTTCTTTTTTCTTCCTGTAATTTTTTTTCTTCTTCTTCCTCTTTTAATCTTTTATCAACTGCTTCATTTATTTTGTTCGCGATCTTTTGGGCAATCAAACCAATTATTGTGAAAATTATCATGGCAACAATTACGTAATAAATCGTTGAAAACAAAGGAACCTGCTTTACAATACAAGTTACACTCGCCACTGTCCCTCCGCTTAACATTACGACTAATGCAATTTTATTCCGCATTCTGCTGACCTCCATTGCCTATTTTAGATGGATTTTACAGGTTTTCCGACCGATTTAATAAGCAGATTGCCATTTTCCGGGTAAAATTCAATCGTACGACCGTATGAATTGCCTGTATCTTCTGCAATGATAGGTATCCCCAGTTTTTTCAATGTTTCTTTGGTCGACTGCACATTTCTTTCACCAACTCTTAACATATCGCTGTTTGTATTAAAAGCGAACATCTGGGCTCCGCCTGCAATTTTTGCAGTCATTCTGCTCTTTACCGCACCCATTCTGACAAGCTGATCAAATAGAACATTAATACCTGTATCAGCGAATTTAGCTTTATTCTCATTATTTTTAATTTTCGTACTGTCTGGCAGCATAATATGTGCAAGCCCGGCAATCTTCTTGGCGGGATCATATAAAATAATTCCCACACAGGAACCCAGCCCCAGCGTA
>QKDK01000363.1 GCA_003252135.1 Clostridia bacterium | reverse complement strand
CCACCAAGAAAAATGCCTGGGGCATGGAATTATACCCAAAAGCCATCTTTAATCTTCTGACCGAGCTTAAAGACCGTTACCACAACATTCCAGTCATTATTACCGAAAACGGTGTTGGTCACAGGGATGTTAATGAAAACGGCAGAATACATGACCCTTACCGTATTGAATTCCATCAGGGCTTTCTTTACTGGATAAAAGAAGCCATAAAGGCAGGGTGTGATGTCAGGGGGTATTTTGTCTGGTCTGCCATGGACCTATACAGCTGGATCAACGGCTATGAAAAACGCTATGGACTTATCTACATTGATTATACAGCAGATACCAAAAGAATCCCAAAAGACAGTTATTACTGGTATAAGAATTTTATCGAAGAACAGGGGGCAGATTTCATATGAGTAAATTTACAGCAAGAATGGAAAAGAATATCGTACCTCTGGCTAACAAAATCATTGGTTCTTTGTATCTGCAGGCAATGCAGAGCGCTTTATCTGCCCTAATGCCTTTTGTTATCCTCGGAATTATATTTCTGATCCTTTTATCTCCTCCTGTAAATTATCATACGCTGAATAAAGGCTTTCTGTATCATTTCTTTTATGGCTGGCAAACTGCGGCAGATTTTCTGACACCTCCCTTTGCAAGGTTGTCAAGTCTGGCTGTTTTGCTGCTTTCTCTGCTTACTGCTGGGCTAATGGGTTTTTACCTTGCCAGACAGACCAAGCAGAACGTGGTTACTGTAACTATTCTGACTACACTGTCCTTTGTTATATCCCTGAACAGGCATAATGACCTGATTGCCTCCTTGACTGGCATGGATGGCAGCAATCTGTTTGGTTCGATCCTGCTAAGTTGTCTATCCTTTGAATTTTACCATCTGCTGGTCAGAAAAAATATTGGGGGAATCAATCTTGAAAAAAGAGGAATCCCTAAGGCTTTTACGGATTCCCTTCAAAACCTTCTTCAGCTCGGTCTGGTTCTTTGTACTACATCTGTAGTTTGCTATTTCCTGCTTCATACTACAGGAAAAACCATTCCGGATATTACTCTGCTTGTGATATCTCCTTTTGTGAACTTCATGGATAGTGCAGTCGGGGTATTTCTCCTTTCATTTTTTGTGATGTTCTTCTGGTGGTTTGGAATTCATGATACTTTGATAACCATTCCGCTCTCACCGTTGCTGCTCTATACCTTTTTTGTTAATTTTACAGCCTTTATGCAGGGTACACCTGCCACAGAGCTTCCCTATATCGTGACCGAGCCTTTCTGGTGGGCATTTCTTGCGATCGGCGGCAGCGGTGCTACTTATTCCCTCGGCCTTATAGCGTTGTTCAGCAAATCAAAGCAGCTGCGAGCTATCGGGCGGGCCTCCTTTACGGCTTCTCATTTTAATGTCAATGAAACACTGACCTTTGGACTCCCCCTTATGTATAATACTTCCCTGATGGTTCCCTTTCTGCTGGTCATGCCGCTCAACGGTGTTCTCACCTTTCTGGCCATGTCATCCGGTCACCTCGCACGTACCTTTGCGTATACTGGCTGGACTATATTTGCCCCGCTGGCAGCCCTCACCAGTACATTAAGCATAAAAGCTTTACTTTTTGTACTATGCCTCATGCTGCTTGACTTTGTTCTGTATTTTCCTTTCTTTAAGCATTATGAAAAGAAATATATGCAGGAAAACGAAAGGCCTTCGATGTAGCTCTATACTGCAGGATATACTGTATAATGAGGCACTTTAACCAAATGGATAACGCAAGAACCATAAGAATTACAATAAAACTAATTCAGAAGTAAAGTCTGCACTTATGCTCTGTTGCAGTCTACTGCTGTATAGAAACGAGGAAAATCATGAATTTACTGTTGGTCTGTAACGCAGGTATGAGTACCGGAATCATGAAAATCAAATTGGAAGAAGCTGCAAAAGTAAAACAACTGAAGCTGACAGTTACGGCTGCTCCCCTGATCGAGCTCACCGAGTATTTGACCGGTGTCGATTGTATCCTGCTTAGTCCCCAGGTACGCTTTGCTCTGGACGAGGTTATTAAAAAAGCTTTCGCAATACCTGTCCTGGTGATATCGCCACTGGATTTTGGGACCATGAATTCCATGGAAATATTAAATAAAGTACAAGCTGCAGTGGATAATAAATAAGGAAAACGAAATCGGAGGAAGTATGAAAAAATTTACCTATATTATCAAAGACGAACTAGGCATACACGCCAGACCAGCAGGTCTGCTGGCAAGAGAAGCACAGAAATACCAGAGTCATATCATCATGACCAGAAATGGAAGATCTGTTGACATCAACAGACTGATGGCACTTATGGGCCTTGGCGTCAAATGTGGAGACGAAGTCCTTCTGGAAATAGAGGGAATCGATGAATCCGCTGCCTGCAAGGGCCTTCTCGCCTTTTTTGAAAACACACTGTAAGCATACCTGATAGGAAGCGTTCCCTGTACTGCACGGACAATTTTGTACCATGAGATGTACGGCATCTTTGTCTGATTTTTCTCTTTGTTAAATTTTTATGCAAAAAGGAAGCATACCGATATTTTCTTTTTCGGTATGCTTCTTTTTTGCTTCACTTTTACTTTCCCTGTTATATCCTATTATTCTTGTAATAGTCCTCTTTTATTCACTCAGGCTGTTTTAGCCCTTCTTTTTGACAAGACATCAAACGCAACCGCTGCCAGAAGTACACAGCCCTTTACAGTTTTTTGTATATTGGAATCAACGCCCATGATCGACATACCGTTATTGAGTACGCCCATAAAGATGGCACCGATCACAACACCTGTCACCTTACCGACACCGCCGTACGCAGAAGCACCGCCGATAAAACAGGAACCTATGGCATCCAGCTCATAACTGTTACCGGCTGTCGGTGCTGCTGAATTAAAACGTGCAATACACATCAAGGCTGCAACCGCACTCAGCATTGCCATGTTGACATATGCCAGAAAGAGCACTTTATTCGTATTGATACCGCTGAGCTTGGCAGCTTTTTCATTTCCGCCCATGGCATAGAGATAACGTCCAGGAACTGTCTTTGTAGTAAAATATGCATAGATCATAACAATGACAGCCAGAATGATCAGGATTGCAGAAATACCCTTATGGAAGGACAGGGAAATCGTCAAAGCCATAACAACTGCACAGATCAGGATGATTCTGATCAGGAAAAAGATAAAGCCTTCCACTTCATATCCTTTTTTCTTTTTGTTAATTCTGCCGAATATCTGTACTATATTATAAATAATACATACGATGGCACCCACCACGATGGAAAGTATATTGATCGATCCGCCGAATATATCCGGCACATAACTATTGAACAGAGAAAGATAATTATCAGGGAATGGTGAGATCGTAAGACCGCCCAGAATAATCAGAGCAACACCTCTCCATAAAAGCATACCTGCCAGTGTTACAATGAAAGCCGGAATCCTTATATAAGCGATCCAGAATCCCTGCCATATACCGATCATGATACCGACAGCTATACAGATTACGATGGAGACCCATATATTTACTTTGTGATTTACAATTAATGTACCTGCCAATGCACCGATCAATGCAACGATGGATCCAACAGAAAGATCGATATTACCTCCCGTCAGGATACAGATCAGCATTCCGACAGCAAGAACTACCACATACCCGTTCTGTGCGATCAGGTTTGTTATATTTCCCGGAACCAGCAGCGTCCCGGATGTTCCCACTTGAAAGATTATGGTTACAACAACCAGGGCAATCAGCATGGTATTCTTTTTCAAAAGTTCTTTTGCTTTGTTCATCGCTATACTCCTTTGCTTGATTTTAGTATTCTTCCCATGATATATTCCTGTGTTGCATCTTTTCTTGCGACCTCGCCTACCATTTTCCCTTCGTTCATGACATAGATACGGTCACACATGCCTATCAGCTCCGGCATCTCTGAAGAGATGAACAGTACCGACTTCCCTTCCTTGACAAGCTGGTTTATTATACAGTAAATTTCATATTTTGCTCCGACATCAATGCCTCTTGTCGGTTCATCAAGAATCATGATTTCAGCATCTGCAAACATCCATTTACTGATCAGCACCTTCTGCTGATTACCGCCGCTTAAGTTTCCTACCATCTGATATACACTGGTGCATTTCGTTTTAAGCTTTTCCACAAAATCAACAGCCACCTTATTCTCAAGATCGGTATCAATGACGCCATGCCTTGATACTTTATCCATCTTCGCCAGTGTTGTATTATCGCATATGGTGTTGGAAAGGATAAGTCCGTCTCCTTTTCTGTCTTCTGTTATATAAACTAATTTTTTATCGATTGCATGTCTGGCATTTTTTAATTTTACTTCTTCGCCGTTGATGATCAGTTCGCCTGAAATTCCCACCCCATAGCTCTTGCCAAATATGCTGAGAGCCAGTTCTGTACGTCCTGCGCCCATCAGTCCGGCTATACCTACCACTTCACCTTTATGAATCGTCAAAGACACATCATCCACCACTTTATGATCGCCATACAGCGGATGATATACTGTCCAGTTCTTTACCTCCAGATTTACTACACCAGTTTTAATTTCTTCACGTGCTGGGAAACGATCTGTCATTGTACGGCCAACCATCCCCTTGATGATACGTGCTTCACTGATATCGTCCGTAGTCTTATCCAGTGTTTCTATGGTGGAACCATCGCGGATTACTGTGATTTTGTCTGCAACATACTCTATTTCGTTCAGTTTGTGGGAAATGATAATTGAAGTCAGCCCTTCTTTCTTGAGCTTCAGCAGAAGGTCGAGCAGTTTTCTTGAATCTGCTTCATTTAAAGAAGCTGTCGGCTCATCAAG
>QKDK01000362.1 GCA_003252135.1 Clostridia bacterium | reverse complement strand
CTTTTGCTTATAATTCTTTAGCATAAATCTGGATTTATAGGGAAGAATTTTTTTATAAAGGTCAAGTGAACGGATGTTGTCAAAGGTATAAGGCCTATGATACTGGCGGCATTTTTTCATCAGGAAATTCATATCGAAGGTCGTTCCGTTATAATGTACCAGAAGGCTGTAGTTTGCCATATGGCTGAAAAAGGCATCAATAAGAGCAGGCTCATCCTGGATTCCTTCAGAAAACCATTGTGTAATTGTGAGTACAGAATTTTCGCAGGAACCGCAGCAGATCAGATAAAGAAAGGATGTATCAGCTAAGAGTCCGGTCGTCTCAATATCAAAAAAGAGTATGTTATCTATAGGCTGATCCTTCCAGAAGCTGGTATCTATATCCGGATATTGACTGATTATGGTTTTCATAAAGCTGTCCTTTCATTACAAAGAAAAATCTGTATATGAAACGATTATAGCATATGCATGTATTTTGTCATAGAAGACAAGGTACATTTTTTTAGTGATTTTTTGCAGAAAATATGATAGGATTATAAGAACTAGAGTGGATGCGTCGGGAGAAGGATGAATGGGAGAAACAAAACCTGATAAGGGAATGATAAAAAGCTACTGGAGCGGGACGCTCAGAGCCGGTATTGTTGCAGTGCTTGTACTGGTTCAGATAGCAGCGATCATAGGATTGTCGATATGGCTTACCAGTTATACGGTATATATCTATGCAGCTATTGAAATAGCCAGTATATTTATAATGATAGGACTTGTGAATGATAACAGGAGCCCTTCGTTTAAGATCAGCTGGATCTGTGTTATTCTGGTTCTTCCTCTGACCGGGCATATCATGTATGCGTTATGGGGGAAAAATGGTTCAAAGAAAAAGATCGATAAAAGAATAAATTATAAGCTCCGTCATGGTGAGACCTTTTATGAATATTATCCGGATATCGTGGAGGAGTTTACAAAACGGTTTCCGACTAAATCACGGATTGTAAGGAGCATGGAAGCACATTCCTTTCCGCTGTATAAAAATAACAGCATAACCTACTATCCCATGGCGGATGAGACTTTTCGTGCTGTTTTTGAAGACATGAGAAATGCAAAACGGTTCATTCTGATCAATTTTTATATAATAGGAGACGGCATTCTTTGGCGTGAGATGCGTTCTATTATGGCGGAGAAGGCTGCACAGGGTGTTGAAGTTCTTTTGGTCTACGATGATTTTGGAGCTATGCTCCGCACTGAAAAGGATTTTCGACTTAAACTGGAAAAAGACGGGATCAAAGTCAGAGTATTCAATCCAATCCACAAGTATATGGAAAAACTGTATATGAACTACCGTAACCACCAGAAAATCGTTATCATTGACGGGGAGATCGGTTATACCGGCGGTATGAATATTGCAGATGAGTACGTAAATCTTGTACAGCGTTTTGGCATCTGGAAGGATAATGGGGTGAGAGTCGAAGGGGATTGCGTATGGGGAATGACTGTAACATTTTTCCAGATGTGGGAAGTTGCCGGAGATGAACCTCTGATGGATTATTCACCATACAAGGCAGAACGAAGATTTCCGCAGAATGATGTGTACTGCCAGTTCATTTCAGATGGTCCGGCGAATAATCCAAGAAATCCGATCGTCACCATATATAAAGAAATTATGTATTATGCCAAACGGTATCTATATATCACAACACCATACCTTATCATAGATGATGATATCAAAGATGCACTGATCACTTCAGTGCACAGTGGAATTGATGTAAGGATCATAACACCAAGCATTCCGGACAAGCGTGGAGTCAAGATGCTTACGGAATATAATTATGGTCCGCTCCTTCAGGCCGGAGTCCGTATTTTTGAATACTCACCGGGATTTATACATGCTAAAACAATCATCAATGAAGACTGTGGGGTCGTCGGTACCATAAACATGGATTACCGCAGCTTCTATCTTCATTATGAATGCGGTACTTTTATTTGTGACAGGGATACTGTTGATATTATAAGAAATGACCTGATCGAAACCATGAGAATATCCAAAGAGGTGTTTTATGAAGAGTGGCTGAACAGACCATGGCATAAAAAGGTCTGGCAGGAGATACTTAATCTGTTTGCGACGCTTATGTAGGGCATTGCTGCATTGGATGATTCATACCGCACAGAAGTGAGGTGGAGTATGCAGACAAATATCTGTAAAATTTGCAGAAAGGTTTTTATCAGCAGGACATTGTCGAGGACATGTAATGAATGTCAAAAGCTCGATGACGCCTATTTTTCACGTGTCACAAAGTATCTCGAAACCTATCCGAACAGTAACGCCATGCAGATTTCAGAAGCACTTGACCTGCCGATCGAACTGATCGTCAGTTATATCACAGAAGGCCGGCTGATTACATCACGCGGTATTTTCGAAAAGCTGGATGACTGATAAATTAATACAGGAGCGCATTGTGAAGGGAATAACGAATTCTTTTATAGGCGCAAAAGCAGCAAAGGAATGGGGTATTATATGATAGCATACATAAAAGGTGAACTGACGGAAGTCAAAAATAAATACCTGATAATCGATCATCATGGAATGGGGTATGAGATAGCGGTGCCGGAATCAGTGATCGAAGAAGTATCCGGTATGATCGGAGATACGATTAAGATCTATACTTATTTACATGTTAAGGAAGATGGTATGTCACTGTATGGGTTTTCGTCAAAGGATGACCTTTCTGTATTTAAGCTTCTCCTTACCGTGAATGGCATAGGGCCTAAAGGTGCTCTTGGCATCCTTTCCGCCATATCGGCAGACAACCTGCGTTTTGCGGTACTGTCTGATGATGTCAAGGCGATATCAAAAGCACCGGGAATTGGTGCTAAAACAGCCGGGAAGCTTATTCTTGAGCTAAAAGACAAGTTCAAGCTGGAAGATGCTTTTGAAGCAAAATTTTCACATAATGAAACATTCCAGGGAACAGGATCACCAGCTACTGGAATCAGAGAGGAAGCGGCGCAGGCCTTAATTGCACTTGGATACTCCCAGACGGAAGCGCTTGCAGCAGTCAGAAAGGTCGAACTTAAAGAAAATATAACGGTTGAGGATGTCTTAAAACAAAGCCTTCGCCAGCTGTAAACAATGAAGAAACAGATTCTGAAATAAGCATTGGCATGGAGAGGGATATGAGTAAAAGAATTATAACAACTGAAATCAATGAGGAAGACAGAGCGCTTGATAAAAATTTACGTCCCCAGATGCTGAAGGACTATATCGGGCAGACGAAAGCAAAAAGCAATCTGAAAATATATATAGAAGCAGCTTTGCAGAGAAAAGAGGTTCTGGATCATGTGCTGCTTTTTGGACCCCCCGGTCTTGGTAAGACTACTCTGGCAGGCATCATAGCCAATGAAATGGGAGTGAATATGAAGACGACTGCCGGACCGGCTATTGAAAAACCGGGCGATATGGCAGCGATTTTAAATAACCTTCAGGAAGGAGATGTACTTTTTATAGATGAGATACATCGACTGAACAGACAGGTGGAAGAACTGTTATATCCTGCAATGGAAGACTATGCCATTGATATTGTAATCGGACGTGGTGCTACGGCAAGATCTGTACGGCTCGATCTGCCCAAATTCACACTGGTGGGAGCAACAACTAGAGCAGGTATGCTGACGGCTCCTTTACGTGACAGATTCGGTGTTGTAAACAGGCTGGAGTTTTATTCAACGCAGGAATTATGCGATATTATCTTTCACTCTGCCAAGGTATTAGGTGTCTCGATCGAAGAGAATGGGGCAATGGAGCTTGCAAGGCGGTCTAGAGGAACACCAAGACTTGCGAACCGGCTGCTGAAAAGGGTCAGGGACTTTGCACAGGTCAAATATGACGGAGCGATCACGCAGGAAGTGGCACAATATGCGCTGGATCTTCTGGAGGTCGATAAACAGGGACTGGATCATATTGACAGAGAGATTCTGATGACAATGATCCATAAATTTGGCGGCGGCCCGGTTGGAATTGATACGATAGCTGCGACCATCGGTGAAGACAGCGGAACGGTCGAGGAAGTGTATGAACCGTATCTGGTTCAGAATGGATACATACTTCGAACACCGAGAGGACGTATTGTTACTGAACTCACATATCGTCATTTCGGACTTGAAAAAGAAGACTGAGGAAAGAACCTGGATTTTAATAAAAAATGATTGTTTTCTTATACTATACAGCATATAATGAAAAAAAAGATTGGTATATCGACAGAATCATGTATGGAGGGCCAGATGAAGAAGCGTACAGACATTGAAGTTATTATTAATCATAAAAGATATACCATATGCGGATATGAAAGTGAAGAGTATCTTCAAAAGGTGGCTTCTTATATCAACAGCAAATATGCTGAACTGAAGCAGCAGGAAGCTTACAGGGTCCTCGATTCTGATATGAAGATTATATTAATGCATATCAATATTGCAGATGATTTTTTTAAAGTCAAAAAACAGCTTGAAGACATGGAGAGCAACAGTGACAGCAAGAGCAATGAGATTTATGACCTGAAGCGTGAGATTATTGCACTTCAATCAAAGCTTGAGCATGCAGAGAAAGAGATTACATTACTGAAAAAAGAGAACATTGAAGAACAGAAGAAGGTTGTTCGCCTGGAAACAGAACTGGAGCGTAAAAAGTAAATTCAAACTATTAACAAACATACATGACCAGCCGATATAAAGACTGAGTGATACTTTCGTATTTTAGTTAGTATGGACAGGGATGTCTTACTTAGCAAAGGAGGGATGGTATGTCGATCAGTACGACATATACAAATTATACAGCTTCATTATTCAATACGTCTACTTCGAGTTCGAGCAGCAC
>QKDK01000180.1 GCA_003252135.1 Clostridia bacterium | reverse complement strand
AACCTCCAAAATTTAATATCGTAATGACAATTCATTTTACTATAAGGTTGAAGTTTCGTCCATAGGCAAGTATTATTTTATCATTGTTTTTATAATAGCACTTGTATATCCGAGAATACTAATGTTATAATGCCAGTGGAAAGAAAGCAAAATTAATATATATACACGGAGGAAGATTTCATGCAAAACGTGAAACGGATTTATGTAGAAAAGAAAGTTCCATATGCTGTACGGGCTATGGAGCTGACCGAAGAGATCAGAAGCTATCTCGACCTGAAGACGGTAACAAAGACACGGGTGCTGATACGGTATGACATTGAGAATATCAGTGAAGAAACCTATCAGAGATCACTTGGCACAGTCTTTTCCGAACCTCCGGTCGATCTTTTATTTGAGGAAGCTTTTCCTTTATCTCAGAATGAAATCAGTTTCTGTGTAGAGTATCTGCCGGGACAGTTTGATCAGCGCGCAGATTCGGCAGAACAGTGCGTACGTCTGCTGAACGAAAAAGAGGAGCCGATCATACGGTCTGCTACAGCTTATGTTATCACCGGTGACATCAGTGAAGATGATATGGAGCGAATCAAAGCATATTGTATCAATCCTGTGGATTCCAGAGAAGCAAAGCTTGAAAAACCGGTGACACTTGTTAATAAATTTGACGTGCCATCAGATGTTATAACATTTAACGGTTTTGTAAGCATGGATAAAAATGAGCTTACGGCTCTGTACGAATCTCTGAATCTTGCCATGACTCTGAAGGATTTTGAATTTATACAGAATTATTTCAAGACTGAGGAAAAGCGTGATCCGTCTATGACAGAGATCAGAGTACTTGATACCTACTGGTCTGATCATTGCCGGCATACGACTTTTCTTACAGAATTAAAGAATGTTTCTTTCGAAGAAGGTTTTTATAAGGAACCGATGAAGGCAGCATTTGAGAATTATAAAGCAAACAGGGAAATTCTGTATAAAGGTAGAAATGACAAGTTCATATCTCTTATGGATGTTGCACTGATGGCTATGAAAAAGCTTAAAGCAGATGGAAAGCTTGAAGACATGGAGGTTTCCGATGAAATCAATGCCTGTTCCATTATTGTACCGGTAGAAATAGACGGAAAAGAAGAAGAATGGCTTGTATTCTTTAAAAATGAAACACATAATCATCCGACTGAGATTGAACCTTTTGGCGGAGCAGCGACCTGCCTTGGCGGTGCGATCCGTGATCCTCTGTCAGGAAGAGGCTATGTTTATCAGGCGATGCGTGTTACAGGAGCAGCAGATCCTACAGTATCTTTAAAGGATACAATAAAAGGAAAGCTCCCTCAGAGAAAATTGACAACTGGAGCAGCAAAAGGTTACAGTTCATATGGAAATCAAATAGGACTTGCAACTGGACTGGTAGATGAGATCTATCATCCGGATTACGTGGCAAAGCGTATGGAAATCGGTGCAGTAATGGGAGCTGCACCAAGAAAGAACGTAATCCGTGAGAATTCAGATCCGGGAGATATCATAATCTTAATGGGTGGAAGAACCGGACGTGATGGCTGCGGCGGAGCGACCGGATCTTCAAAAGTTCATACAACTGAATCCATCGAGACCTGCGGCGCTGAGGTTCAAAAAGGAAATGCTCCGACAGAAAGAAAGCTGCAGCGTTTATTCCGACGCCCAGAAGTCAGCGGACTGATTAAAAAATGTAATGACTTTGGTGCGGGCGGTGTTTCTGTTGCCATTGGAGAGCTTGCAGCAGGATTACATATCTTCCTTGATAAAGTTCCTAAAAAGTATGCAGGACTTGACGGTACAGAATTAGCCATTTCCGAATCACAGGAAAGAATGGCAGTTGTTGTTGATAAAAAAGATGTTGATAAAATGCTTGCATATGCCGAAGAGGAAAATCTGGAAGCAGTTGCGGTTGCAGAAGTCACCAAGGAAGAAAGACTTGTTATGTTCTGGCGCGATAAAGAGATCGTCAACATCAGCAGAGCCTTCCTTGATACCAACGGCGCACATCAGGAGACAGATGCGGTCGTGACCATGCCTGATCCTGGCAGAAATTATTTACATACTGGCTCATCATATCTTCCTGTAAAGATTGCTGCCAGAAGAAACAGTGAAGGCTCATTAAAGGATACATGGCTTGACACATTATCTGACCTGAATGTCTGCTCAAAAAAGGGATTGGTTGAAATGTTCGACAGCTCAATTGGTGCAGCAACCGTTACAATGCCATATGGCGGTAAAACACAGCTGACTCCAATACAGACAATGACCGCAAAACTTCCGGTACTCAGTGGTAAATGTGATACTGTGACTATGATGAGCTATGGATTTGATCCCTATCTTTTCAGCTGGAGTCCTTTCCACGGTGCCATGTATGCTGTAGTAGCTTCAGTCGCAAAAATTGTTGCTGCCGGAGGTGATTTCAGTAAGATTCGTTTTACATTCCAGGAGTACTTCAGAAGACTGGGTACGGATCCGAAACGCTGGGGAGAGCCGCTGGCTGCTTTGCTTGGAGCATATGAGGCACAGATGAAGCTGGGGCTTGCTTCCATTGGCGGAAAAGACAGTATGTCAGGATCATTTCATGATATTGATGTTCCGCCGACACTTGTTTCCTTTGCTGTCGATATAGCAAAAACAGAAGATATTATCTCACCTGAACTAAAACAGCCGGGGAATATATTATTCCGTCTTGATTATAGTAAAGATCAGTACGATCTTCCGGATTTTGATGCATTAATGAGCCTGTACGGGGAAGTTACTTCACTGATCCATTCCAAAGTCATTGTATCAGCGTATGCAGTCGGCGCAAAGGGCATTGCTGAAGCAACTGTAAAAATGGCTCTCGGAAACCAGCTTGGTGTTACCATATATGACAATGTGACAAAAGAAGAATTATTCCTGCCTGCGTATGGGGCTCTGTTTGTTGAAGCAAATGCGTCAAAAGCTGACGATGTAGAAAAGTTAGCATCTTTACAGGGCATTAAAGTAACGAGAGCCGGAGAAGTCACAAAAAAAGCAGCTATATGTTATCAAGATATGAGCATTACACTCGAGGAGGCTCTTACTGCCTGGGCAGAACCGCTTGAAAAAGTATTCCCGACAAGATCCGCAGGTCAGGCTGAAAACAAGAGCAAGGACTGCTCCTGTTCACCATATGATGCAAAATCAATTTACATTGCAAAAGAAAAAGTAGCAAGACCCACTGTATTCATACCTGTTTTCCCAGGAACGAACTGTGAGTATGACTCTGCAAAAGCGTTTGAACGCGCAGGAGCTGATGTTAATATTGCAGTGTTTAAAAATCTGAACGGTGATATGATTGCAGATTCTGTTGCTTTGTTTGAAAAGGGAATCCGTAATGCACAGATGATTATGTTCCCAGGCGGATTTTCAGCCGGTGATGAACCGGATGGTTCGGGTAAATTTATAGCAACTGCTTTCAGAAACGGAAAGATCAGTGATGCTGTGAATGATCTGCTTCAAAAGCGTGACGGACTTGTTCTAGGTATATGCAATGGATTCCAGGCTATCATTAAGCTGGGGCTTGTGCCATATGGAGAAATTAAAAAACAGACAGAGGATTCGCCGACCCTGGCCATGAATACCATTGGACGTCATATTTCAAAAGCGGTATATACAAAGGTCGTGACCAACAAGTCCCCATGGCTGATGAAAGCAGATCTTGGCAGTGTACATGCTATACCAGCATCACACGGAGAGGGCAGATTTGTTGCTAATGATGAATGGCTCAAAAAGCTTGCAGCAAACGGACAGATTGCTACACAGTATGTAGATCATTTGGGAAATCCTACCATGGACGAAGAGTATAATCCAAACGGTTCCTATATGGCAATTGAAGGTATTATTAGTCCGAACGGCCGTGTGCTTGGAAAAATGACGCATTCAGAGCGGCGAGGAGATGCAGTGGCTATCAATATATATGGTGAACAGAACCAATATATATTTGAATCCGGTGTTGCATATTTCAAAGGCTGATGAGTTCAAAAAGCGGCTGCTGTTATTTCCATTTCAGCAGCCGGAATCTTTAATTACATAAAATACGAGGTGGGGTAAGGTGATGCAAGTGTCAGGTAAGAAAAAATGGATATCGTTACTTTTAGTTGTTGCCTGCATCAGCCTTTTGTCTGGCTGCAGCAATCAGAGCAGTCAAAGCTCAGACTATAATAATTCTTTTTATGAAGCAAAAACGAGTGTTTCTCCCGAACTGTATGAACATGATTCTGCAACAGATTTGGATGAGTACTCTGACTCACAGACAGAGACAGCCACAGATGCTGTACAGACAGTTTCGCCAACTGCTGAACCGACAAAAGAACCAACGAACACACCAACACCGACACAAGAACCAACACCGATACCTACACCGACCATTGAGCCTGTACCGACAGCAGAAGGAAGCAGCACATCTGACGCTGTAATAACGGCAGGACTTGCACAGGAAGCTGAAATTACACCTACAGGTTTTGGAGAAAAATCTGATACTGCAGTGTCAACGGTAACACTTCTGACACTGGGAGATAACATTTTACATCAAAAGAATATTGACAGCGGACTTATGTCGGACGGAACTTATAATTTTGACAAGTTTTTTGCATTACAGGCCGATTTGATCGCCGCAGCTGACATTGCAGTCATCAACCAGGAAACGACACTGGGAGGTGAGCATTATCCTTATGCAGGTTATCCTAAATTCAACTCACCGACAGCAATCGGAGATGCTATTGTGAAGGTCGGTTTCGATGTTGTGCTGCATGCCAATAATCATATAACAGATTATGGTACAGAAGGCCTTCTTTACACATTGGATTACTGGGATACGCAGCCTGCTGTAACGGTGCTT